>JAAWGB010000059.1 GCA_022795075.1 Clostridia bacterium
TTTCTTTTTTTGTATTATCTTTTGGGTAATCATCTTGGACTTAGTAATGCTTTCCTTTTACCCCTATTTCTAAAATTAAAACTACTATCTCAAAATTATGAGTTCTTTTCAATTAATTTTTCTACTATCTGAATGGCATTACTAGCAGCACCTTTTCGGATGTTATCTGCTACGACCCAAAGATTAATGCCAGATTTTACACTTTCATCTCGACGAACTCTTCCTACAAATACCTCATCATGACCATTAGCTGTAATAGCCATAGGATATAAGTTAGAAGAAGGATTATCTTGCAAAATTAAATTAGGAAAACACTTTAAAGTATGGATTAAATCATTCATTTCAAAATCTTTTTCAAATTCCACGTTAATGGACTCAGAATGAGAATTTGTAACTGGTACTCTAACAGTTGTAGCAGTTACTTTTAAATCAGGTCTATGTAATATTTTTTTCGTTTCATGAATCATCTTTAGCTCCTCTTTTGAATAGCCATTTTCCATAAAAACATCGATATGTGGCAAACAGTTATTATAAATAGGGTGAGGAAATTTTTTTAAAGCTTTAGAATGGTTCTTATTTTCTAAATCATCTAAAGCGTCTTTTCCAGCACCAGAAACAGCTTGGTAAGTGGAATAAACAACTCTTTTTATGTGATATTTATCTTCTAAAGCTTTTAAAGGTAGCATAGCTTGAATGGTAGAACAATTCGGATTAGCAATAATTCCATGATGCCCAAAGGC
Organism: Clostridia bacterium; assembly: GCA_022795075.1. Taxonomy (GTDB): domain Bacteria; phylum Bacillota; class Clostridia; order TANB77; family CAG-508; genus CAG-269. The sequence continues at coordinate 741 of JAAWGB010000059.1, forward strand.
ATCTTCCATATTAACTTCTGGAACAACCAAAGGTACATTATCATCCATACGAAAATAACTACTATTATCTACTACAATACATCCTTTATTAGCAGCAATTGGAGCATATTTTTTAGAGATTTCTCCACCAGCACAAAAAACAGCAAAATCAAATCCACAATCAAAGGACTTTTGCGTTAATTCTTCTATGGTATAGTTTTTTCCTAAGATAGAAAATACTGTTCCAGCTGATTTTTTAGAGGCAAACAACGAATAAGTTTGGATTGGTAATTTTTTTTCTTCTAATACTTGTATAACAGATCTACCAACAAGTCCTGTTGCACCAACAATGGCAAGTTTAAATTTTTTCATGTAAATACCCCCTTTTAAGGTATCAAAAATAAAGAAATTTTAGTTAAAATATTTCTAATGTTATTGTACTACAAATGTAAGAAAAATGGAATATAGAATAAAATTAATTTTACCCATATAATATAAGTTCTCATTAAATAGGTAAGTTTGTACTAGTGTGTATTTGAAACGCTTATTTTTTATTAGTTTTTGCTTGCATTTTGTGAAGAATTATTATATAATAATATGCCAAGTGAAGGTGAAAAATAATGCTAGTAAACCATAAAATTTTAGAAGAATTATGCAAAGATGCAGGAGAACAACGAACCAAAAAAGCAACAACCTATAAGAATACACGGAAGAGTAGAAATTATCAATGTAGAATATAAAAATAGTAAAAATTTTGAAATAAATGCAGTAGTAGTAGGAACAAAGCCATACAAAACTTACCTATCTGTTCAAGATGGAGAAATAGAAGATATTACCTGTAACTGTCAAGACTATTACAACCATTACAGTGTATGTAAACACACATTAGCTACTGTTATGGCTTTTGCAGAAGACGAAAAACGATTACCAAAAGAAGAAAAGAATCAAAATAATAATAACAATTATTACAGAAACTTTAAGCAAATAGTCAATACATTTTACAATGAAGAAATAGAGGAAATTGACCATGACGAAGAAATAACATTAAAAAACAAAGGAACCATAAAATTAGAACCCAAAATTATTTATGACAAATTTTTAGGAGAAATGAAAGTTGAATTCAAAATAGGGAACAAAAAAATGTATAAAATCAAAAACTTAGCTGAATTTTATACAAGAATATTAGAAAAAGAATCTTATAAATATGGAGAAAAGTTACAATTTATTCATACTAGAGAAATATTTGAAGAAGAAAGCAAACCATTATTAGATTTTATTTTAAAATATGCAGAAATTATTAAATATGCCAACTCTAATTCAAATAGTAATTATCGATATTATGGGAAAGCCTTAAACGATACTAGTATCATGCTAGGAAATAGCGGAATCGATGATTTGTTTGATGTATTAAACGGAAAAAAAGTAGCTTTTCAAAGAGATTATCAGACCGAAGAAATAGAAATAACAAAAGAGCAACCAAAAATAGAATTTCGACTAAAAAAAATAAGTGATGAACAATATGTTATGATACCCAATATAGAGATTTTTAATGTAACCATTATGAGAGGGAAAAATTATAAATATATATTAGAAAATAAAAAATGGCATCGTTGTAGCAAAGAATTTGAAAAAACGAATCTTAAATTATTGGAATTATTTAGGCAAAATTATATGACAGAAGTCATGTTAGGAAAAGAAGAATTAACACAACTATTTTCAATTATTATTCCAAAAGTAGAAAACGCCATTGTAATAGAAAATATGGCAGAAGAAGAAATCCAAAAATATCAGCCAAAAGAGCTGGAAGTGAAAGTGTTTTTAGACTTTGATAAAAACGATTTCTTGACAGCAGAAGTAAAATTTATTTATGAGGAAAATGAATTTAATCCATTAGATGAAAAACTAAAAATAGACTTTCCAAGAAATGTTATACAAGAAACTAAAGCCTTAAATATTTTTCGAAAAACAGGTTTTATGTTTGATGCTAAAAATCTAAGATTTATTTTACCAGACAATGATAAAATCTATGAATTTTTAACAGAAGACATAAACTATTACATGCAAAAATTTGACATATTAGCAACTCAAAAATTTAAAAATAAACAAATTAGACAACCAAAAATGGGAAGTTTAGGTGTAAAAGTAGAAAACAATTTATTATCCATTGACTTAAAAAACATTGATATTAATGTACAAGAATTAAAAGAAATAATGGAAAAATATGCACTAAAGAAAAAATATCACAGATTAAAAGATGGAAGTTTCGTTGATTTAGAAGATAATAAAGAAATTGACTTTTTCAATAAATTAGTAACAGGAATGGATATCGATTATAAAGAATTAGAAAATGGAGAAATCCATTTGCCGATTAACCGAAGTCTTTATTTAGATACATTGTTAAAAGGAATAAAAGGGACAGAAGTCACTAAAAATACAGAATATAAAAAAATTGTAAATGAATTAAATAAAGATCAAATAGAAGAAGAGATAAAAATACCTAAAAATTTAGAAAAAATTTTAAGATATTACCAAAAAACAGGTTTCAAATGGTTAAAAATTTTGGATCGTTATCATTTTGGTGGTATTTTAGCAGATGACATGGGATTGGGAAAAACCATTCAAATGTTATCTGTTATTGTTGACTATATTCAAAACACACAAGAAGACCAAGAAATTATACCAGGACAAGAACAATTCGTACAGTCTATCGGCAAAAGAGCAAGTTTAGTAGTTTCACCAAGTTCGTTGTGTTTGAACTGGCAAAATGAAGCAAAGAAATTTGCAAAAGAACTAAAAACGTTAGTTATTAGAGGAACTTTAGCAGAAAGAAGAAGGCTAATTAAACAAATCAATCAATATGATTTAGTCATAACATCTTATGATTTATTAAAAAGAGATATTGAAATTTATGAAGAAGAAGATTATCCATTTCGTTATATGATAGCAGATGAAGCACAATATCTAAAAAATAGCAATACACAAAATGCAAAAGCTATCAAAAAAATAAAAGCAGACACAAGATTTGCTTTAACAGGAACGCCAATAGAAAATTCATTAGCAGAATTATGGTCAATCTTTGATTTTATTATGCCAGGTTATTTATTTACATATCGAACCTTTAAAGCAAATTATGAAACACCAATTGTTAAAGAAGAAAATCAAGAAACAATGAAAAAACTCAAAATGTTAATTGAGCCTTTTGTGCTAAGAAGAAATAAAAAAGAAGTGTTGACAGAATTACCAGAAAAAACGATAACCATATTAAATAATGAAATGGGAGAAGAACAAAAAAATATTTATTTAAATTACCTTGCACAAGCAAAACAAGATTTGGCAGACGAAATCAATATAAATGGATATGAAAAAAGTCAAATACAAATATTAGCAGCGCTAACAAGATTAAGGCAGATTTGTTGCCATCCAGGGTTATTTATTGAAGATTATCAAGAGGGAAGTAGCAAATTAGATCAGTGTATGGAAATTATAGAAGAAGCAACAAAAGGAGGACACAAAATTTTATTATTTTCAGGTTATACATCTATGTTTGAAATGATAGAAAAGGAACTTAAATCATTCGGTATACAATATTTTAAATTAACAGGAAGTACAAAAGTAGAAGAAAGAATGAAATTAGTAGATGAATTTAATGAAAATCCAGCTATTCAAGTGTTTTTAATATCATTAAAAGCAGGTGGAACAGGTTTAAACTTAACAGGAGCTGATATGGTTATACATTATGACCCATGGTGGAACATATCTGCTGAAAATCAAGCAACAGATAGAGCTTATCGAATTGGACAAAAAAACAATGTACAAGTCTATAAATTAATTACGAAAAATTCAATTGAAGAAAAAATCTATGAATTGCAACAAAAAAAGGCAGATTTAGTAGATAATATGCTTAGTACAAAAACATCATTTATTAATAAATTATCAAAAGAAGAAATTATGAATCTGTTTGCTGGATAGTTAGAAATTTTATAAATAATTTGATTTTGATAAAAAGCAAGTAGAAAAAGGTTTCTACTTGTTTGTCAATAGAAAAGAGGCAAAAATGAAAGATTATATTACTATAATTGGAGGAGGCTTAGCAGGATGTGAGGCAGCTTATCAAATTGCTAAGCAAAAAATAAAAGTAAAATTATATGAAATGAAACCACATAAATATTCACCAGCACATCATAATAAAGATTTAGCAGAAATTGTGTGTAGTAATTCCTTTAAATCTAATTTATTGACCAACGCATGTGGCTTATTAAAAGAAGAATTAAGAAGGTTAGATTCTTTATTAATTCGATTAGCAGATGAAACAAAAGTACCAGCAGGACAAGCTTTGGCAGTAGATAGAGAAATTTTTGCCAAAAGAGTAACAGAAGAGATTAAAAAAAATCCTTATATTGAAGTCATCCATAAGGAAGTTACCAATATAAAAGAGATGTTACAAGAAGGAATGGTAATCCTCGCAACAGGACCATTAACATCTGAAGAATTAGCTTGTCAAATTCAAGAGATAACAGGACAAGATAAATTATATTTTTACGATGCTGCTGCTCCAATTTTGCAAAAAGATAGTATCAATTTTAATGTTGCTTTTTATGGTGATAGATATTCTCAAGAAAAGAAAAAGGAAGAAACGCAGGAACAATGGAAACAAAGACTAGCCAAGCAAGAAAACGAAGAACAGAGTTATATTAATCTGCCGATGAATCAAGAAGAATACGAAAATTTTTGCCAAGAATTAGTTCAAGCAGAAGTAGTAACTTTACATGAATTTGAGAAAAGAGAAATTTTTGAAGGATGTATGCCAATTGAAATTATGGCAAAAAGAGGGCTAGATACTTTGCGATTTGGACCATTAAAGCCAGTAGGGTTTGATGACCCAAGAACTGCTAAAAGACCGTATGCTGTTGTACAATTAAGACAAGATAACAAGCAAGCTAGTCTATATAACCTAGTTGGCTTTCAAACGAATTTGAAATATGGAGAACAAAAAAGAATATTTCGAAAAATACCTGGATTAGAACAAGCAGAATTTGTAAAATTAGGAGTCATGCACAGAAATACTTATATTAATGCTAGCCAATTATTAGATGAAACTTATTGCTTAAAAAGTATGCCTAATTTGTATTTTGCAGGTCAAATTACGGGAGTGGAAGGCTATGTAGAATCGATATCCTCTGGTTTAGTTGCAGGCTTAAATGTAGCTAATGATTTTGAGAACAGAAGAAAAAAATATCATTTTTCAGAATATACAGTAATAGGAGCTTTGGCAAAGTATATTTCAACTCCTAATGATAAGTTTCAACCAATGAATGCTAATTTTGGTATTTTACCAGAGTTAGAAGGTAAAAAGATTAGAGATAAAAAAGAACGTTATCAAAAATTGGCTAAAAGAAGTTTGGAAAATTTACGAGTATAGAAAAGCAATTACAGTCTGTAATTGCTTTTTTATATGTTAGGAAAGTATTACAAATATTACAAAAATTTGACATTTTTATAAAAAAACAACAAATTTACATAAATTTATTGCATTTTTTCTTTTTTTATGTTAAGATAGTATAGAACGCATATGTTTTTAAGAAATTTTGCAAAAAAGTAATTGATACAAAAAGATAATACATAAGATATTGCTGAATGACAGTATATGTGAACTTAAATTAATATCAAGACAATTAAGATACAAAATTATTAAGATAAAGGAAGGAGAGATATTATGGAAAAACAATATGAAGAACTTTTAAAATTATTTGAAGAACTAGAAGAAGGAATGACACCTGATTCACTAAAAAAATTAACACCAGAACAATTATGCTATATGATTGATGAAATGGCAGAAATAAATGGTAAAATAGCAGTTTTAAAAAATGAAGAGGAATAAAAAGGGGAGGAATCAAATATGAATTTTGAAGAAATGCAAGAAAAACTACAACAGATAAAAAGCGAAATGGGGAACATGACAGAACAAGAATTGTTAAAAGAATTTAATGATATTTATGAAAAAGCAATAGGAGAAGAAGCGTTAGGAGAACCTCTAAAGGATGTTATCAATGAATTGAAAAAATCTAGTAAAAATTCAGAAAAAAGAGGATTAAAGGGATTTTTAACAAAAGAACAAATAGTAGAGCTAGAAGGAAAAGCTAATATTGTAACAAAGGCACTTGAGGAAGCAAAAGAATTAAGGGAAAACAGTGAAATTGACAAGATTGATGAATATGTACAATCTAAAATTGAAGGTAATGAAAAACAAAGCAAAGCATATGAAGATGAAAATACAATATTAAAAGGTCAAAAAACACGATTAGAAAATGTATATAAGAACTATCAATCTAATCAAAAAGCAAAAAAGGTAGCTGATAAAATTACAAAATTAATGGATCTTATGATAGAGGATATGGAAACCTACAATGATGCTAATGCATCAGCTGGAAAAAAAGAGAAAGCTAAACAATCTTTAGAAAAAAATGGAAAAGAAGCATTGGGTCTAATAAATGAAGATTCAGTAAAGGATAATTTTATACAACGTAGTACTTATTTTAAAGCAAAGGTAGATGAGTGGAAAAAGGAAGATATAGAAGAGATTAGAACTAAAAGTATGACGGTTTCTAGTAATCATCAGTCAAAAGCAAGGGAAAATGAAGAAATTTTCAATAAAAGAATTGAACAAGTTCCAATAAATTATGAAAATACACCAGTAGAAACATTTTTGCAAGATATTAATAAAAAATATAATAAGATAGAAGATAAATGGGTAGCTATAGGTGGAAAAATAAATGAAAATGAAAAGAAAATACAAGAAATAAAAGGAAGAAATAAAACCTATGAACAATATGCTAAAAATGTAAAAGAAAGAGCTGAGATAGAAGAAAAACAACAATTTTCTGATGAGGAACTAGATAATTATTTAAGAACCGAAAAAAATTCAGACAGAGAAATTGATGGAAATGAAGAAGTTGCTCAATTAGCCACTTATATAAGAAATAATGGACAAAATTTAGCTATGATAGAGGCTAAAGATCCAAAAGATATGGATAGAGAAACTGTTTTACAATGGAAGAGAAGGAGCTATTTAGAAAAACACGAAAAGAAAGCAATCAAGCAATTAAATAGAATTAATAAACGAATTGAAAAAGATAATAAAAAAATGAGAAGATATGGAATACAACCACAAGAACAAGCTACAATGGAAGATCTTATCAATAATACAGAAAAAGTACAAGATATTAGATATTTTGGAAAATTTATGAATAATCACAGATTTGGTTTAAGGTCTAGAATTCCAGTCTTGTTTAAAGGTCGTTATAGTAAAGAGTGTCATCAAGGATTAATCGAAAACTATAAAACTATAGATGAGAAATTAGGAAAAGTTTATGCTAATAAACGTCAAGAAATAGGAAATGACATAAGAGAAAGATATAAATTTGAGCAAGAAATAAAACATTCAATGGCACAACAAAAAGAACAAGATACAATGAAAGAAATATATAGAAGTGAGACTACTAATGAACAAGAAAGATAATACAAACAATATTATAGTTGGGATAGAAATCAAAAGTTTCTATTCCAATTATTTAATATATAAAAAAATCGAAGATTTAAGAGACCTTGAGAGTTTTGAAAATAAGAAAAATTTTCCATTTCATATTGACTTATTTTGGTAAAAATGGTACAATATAAACTGTTACGATAAATTGCATGAATTGTGCAATTCCGTAATAGTTTATATTTTTTCAGATAAGTAATATTTCAAATATTACAGTAAAATCTGATAAGAATTTTTAATTTAAAAACAGGAGGTGAAATTTAAGTGCCAACAATTAATCAATTAGTAAGAAAAGGAAGAAAAACAGGAGTAACCAAATCAACTGCACCAGCTCTTCAACATGGATGGAACTCTAAAAACAAAAAATTAACAAACAATCGAGCTCCACAAAAAAGAGGAGTATGTACAGTCGTAAAAACAGTTACCCCTAAAAAGCCAAACTCAGCATTAAGAAAAGTAGCTAGGGTTAGACTTTCTAATGGTTATGAAGTTACATCTTATATCCCAGGTATAGGACATAACTTACAAGAACACAGTGTTGTATTAATCAGAGGTGGTAGGGTAAAAGACCTTCCAGGTGTTAGATACCATATCATTAGAGGAACCTTAGATACAGCAGGTGTTAAGGACAGAATGCAAGCTCGTTCTAAATATGGAGCAAAACGTCCAAAAAAATAATCAAAACAAATGGAAACAGTAATTCGTATAATTGAATGATTATAAACTTCAATATATGTGATTTGGTTTGTAAACTTCAAAAGGTATGAATGACTACTTTGAATTCGTTTTGAAATGTTAGTAGTGCTTGTTTTTGTCTAAGATTTAAGGTGCTTAAATTTTAAATAAATAGATAAGTGCTATACGCAGGGAAAGAAAATTTTCTTGTGAGTACCGAAGATGTTTTTATAAAACATCAAATTAATTTAAGGAGGGAAGAATAGTGCCAAGAAAAGGATATATAGCAAAAAGAGAAGTGTTACCAGATCCAATTTATAATAGCAAAGTTGTTACAAAGTTAGTAAATAATATTATGCTAGATGGTAAAAAATCAGTTGCTCAAAAAATTGTTTATGATGCGTTTGATATTATTAAAGATAAAGAAGGAAAAAATCCTTTGGAAGTTTTTGAAGCAGCTTTGGAAAATGTTATGCCAGTTCTTGAAGTTAAGGCAAGAAGAGTGGGTGGAGCAACTTACCAAGTTCCACTAGAAATTAGACCAGAAAGAAGACAAACTTTGGGATTAAGATGGATTGTTTCTTATGCTAGAAATAGACACGAGAAAACGATGGCTGAGAAATTGCCGCATAAATCTTTCTGGCAGACGCTCTCTGTAACGCATCCCCTCCAAGTCCATATACCGTCTCCGTAGGAAATGCAACCAGAC
>JAAWGB010000060.1 GCA_022795075.1 Clostridia bacterium
TGTACCTGCTGGTATGAGTTTACCAATGATAACATTTTCTTTTAGTCCAACTAAATCGTCTGTCTTTCCTTTAACAGCTGCTTCTGTTAAAACTCTTGTTGTTTCTTGGAAAGATGCTGCTGATAAGAAACTATCTGTTGCAAGAGATGCTTTTGTAATACCAAGTAATACTCTCTTACCTGTTGCTGGTCGTTTTCCTTCTTCTATCACTTCTTTATTCTTATCTTCAAATTCATACATATCAATTAATGAACCTGGGAACATATCTGTATCAGCATTGTCTTCTACTCTAACTTTTTTAAGCATTTGTCTACCAATTACTTCAATATGTTTATCATTGATATCAACACCTTGATTTCTATATACTTTTTGTACTTCTGAAATTAGGTATTCATACACTCCTTCTGGTCCTTTGATTTCTAAGATTTCGCTTGGATTGATCGATCCTTCTATTAAAGCTTCTCCAGCTTCTACCAAATCACCATCTCTTACTTTCATTTTAGAACCAAATGGTATGGTATAAGTTTTTGAGTCATCATTTGAAGTTACTACTACTTCTTTCTTTTTCTTAGTTTCTTTAATTTTTACTTTACCATCAATTTCACTAATAATAGCAAGTCCTTTTGGTTTTCTAGCTTCAAATAATTCTTCAACTCTTGGAAGACCTTGTGTAATATCGGCAACACCTGCAACACCACCTGAGTGGATGGTTCTCATAGTAAGCTGTGTACCTGGCTCTCCAATAGATTGTGCAGCAATAATACCAATTGCTTCTCCAATAGAAACCAAGTCACGTCTTGCTAATCCCATACCATAACATTTTTGACATACACCATGTTTTGAACGGCATCCTAATACAGAACGTACTTTCAATTTTTCGATTCCTGCTTCTACAATTTCCTCTGCTATACTTTCTGTAATCATAGTATTGGTATCTACAATTAATTTTTTCGTTTCTGGGTGAATAACATCTTCTAATGCAAATCTTCCTAGTAATCTTTCTTGCATTTTTTCAATAATTTGGTTTCCATCTTTTATGTCATAAACAACAATTCCATCTTGTGTTCCACAGTCTTCTTCTCGAACAATAATATCTTGTGATACATCTACTAATCTTCTTGTTAAGTATCCTGAGTCTGCTGTTCTTAGTGCTGTATCTGAAAGTCCTTTACGAGCTCCATGGGCTGAAATAAAGTATTCCAAAGCATCTAACCCTTCTGCAAAAGAAGATTTAATTGGAATTTCAACCGCTTTACCTGTTGTACTTGCCATTAATCCTCTAATACCTGCAATTTGTCGTAATTGGTTCATGTTACCACGGGCTCCAGATTTAACCATCATGTAGATTGGGTTTAATTCATCAAAGTTTTCTTCCATTGCTTTACTTACTTGTTTGGTTGTATCTTCCCAAACATTAATAACAGCATTGTATCTCTCGTCATCTGTTATTAATCCTCTTGCATATTGTTTTCGGATGGTTTCTACTTTTTGGTCTGATTCTTGTAATAGGTCTTTTTTAGCTGCTGGCACTTGAACATCATCCATAGAGAAGGTTATTCCTGCTAGTGTTGAATATTTAAATCCTAATGATTTGATATAATCAATTACTTCTGCTGATTCGGATAATCCATGTGTTCGAATGACTCTTTCAATAATATTTCCCATTGATTTTTTCATAACTGGGAAATCAATTTCGTATTGAAATGGATCTTTACTTCTGTCAATAAATCCTAAATCTTGTGGAATTCCTCTATTAAAGATAATTCTACCAACACTGGTTTCAATCTTTTTGGTTTTGATTTCTCCATCTATTTCTTTTTGTATTCTAACAAATATTTTAGCATGTATTCCGACATCATTATTTTCAAATGCCATAATGGCTTCTTCTGGGTCTTTAAAGTATTTTCCTTCTCCTTTTTCCCCATCTAAAACCATGGTTAAATAATAGGCTCCTAAAATCATGTCTAGTCTAGGTACAGCAACTGGTTTACCATCTTGTGGTTTTAGTAAGTTATTGGTTGCTAACATAAGATATCTTGATTCTGCTTGTGCTTCTGGTGATAGTGGTAAATGGACAGCCATTTGGTCACCATCAAAGTCAGCATTAAATGCTTCACAAACTAATGGATGAAGTTTGATAGCTCTTCCTTCTACTAATACTGGCTCAAAACTTTGAATTCCAAGTCTATGTAGTGTTGGGGCACGGTTTAGCATAACTGGGTGATCTTTAATTACTTCTTCTAAAATTCCCCATACTTCTGGTCTTAGTCTTTCTACCATTCTTTTAGCATTTTTGATATTTTGTGCAATTCCTCTTCCTACCAATTCTCTCATAACAAATGGCTTAAATAATTCTACTGCCATTTCTTTTGGGAGTCCACATTGATAAATGTTAAGTTCTGGTCCTACTACAATAACCGAACGTCCAGAGTAGTCAACACGTTTTCCAAGTAAGTTTTGACGGAAACGTCCTTGTTTTCCTTTTAACATATCTGATAATGATTTTAATGGTCTATTTCCAGCTCCTGTTACTGGTCTTCCTCTTCTTCCATTGTCAATTAAGGCATCTACAGATTCTTGTAACATTCTTTTTTCATTTCTTACAATGATTTCTGGTGCACCTAATTCTAATAATCTTTTTAGTCTGTTATTTCTGTTGATAACTCTTCTATATAAGTCATTTAAATCCGATGTTGCAAATCTACCACCATCTAATTGAACCATTGGTCTTAATTCTGGTGGAATAACTGGAACAACTTGCATAATCATCCATTCTGGTTTGTTTCCAGAAATTCTAAATGCTTCTACTGTATCTAATCTTTTTACTAATTTTACTCTTTTTTGTTCACTAGCCGTTTCTAATTCTTTTCTAATTTCATTTGCTAATTTTTCAACATCTACTTGTTCTAATAATTCTTTTAGTGCTTCTGCTCCCATTCTTGCTTTGAAAGAACCTCTTCCATATTGTTCTTCTGCTTCGTGGTATTCTTTTTCATTTAGCACTTGACATTTTTCCAAATTAGTGGTTCCTTTATCAATTACCACATAAGAAGCAAAATAAATAATTTTTTCTAAGTTCCTTGGTGAAATATCTAGCATTAAGGCAATTCTACTTGGAATTCCTTTAAAATACCATATATGTGCTACTGGTGCTGCAAGTTCGATGTGACCCATTCTTTCACGTCTAACTTTGGCTTTTGTTACTTCTACACCACAACGGTCACACACAATTCCTTTGTATCTCACTCTTTTATATTTACCACAGTGACATTCCCAGTCTTTGGTTGGTCCAAATATTCTTTCACAAAACAAACCATCTTTTTCTGGTTTTAAGGTTCTATAATTAATGGTTTCTGGCTTTTTTACTTCTCCTTTTGACCATTCTCTTACCTTTTCGTCTGATGCCACTCCTATTTTTAACTTGTTAAAAATATCTAATTCGTCCACTCTTTTTCCTCCCATGTGCAATTGAGATGTTTCCTTTTTAGTATAAAACATCTCCCATTGCTTTTTTGTCTGTATCGCTCATTTGGCTAACAGCTTTAAATTGTTTCAAAACAGATTTTAAGGACTATCCACCGCTCTTGCAATTCCTTTTGGTCGCCTTTTGTCTTTTTGAAATTTATTTAATTGCTGAAACTGTTAAGCTTTAGCTGTTACAGTTTCAGTATGCAAAATGCGTCCCTAAGCATTTTGCAAGCCGATTTACTTAGATAATATCTTCATCATTATCTAAATTATCATTTGCTAAATCATTGTCAAATAATAATTCATCATCTTCATCGCCTAATTCTTCAAATAAATCGTCACTATCATCACTTAAATTACTTACTTCATCATCTAACAACATATCATCTTCTAATTCTTCTGTGTAGCCATCTAAATCTCCATCTGCTACAACTTGGTCTTCTGATAATAATTTCTTTTCTTTGTCAGGATCATATTCAATTCCTTCATCAATGTTTTCTTTTAGTTCAAGTTCTTGATTGTCTTCTGAATATAAACGAACATCTAATCCTAAAGATTGTAATTCTTTTACAAGAACTTTAAAGCTCTCTGGAACACCTGGTTCTGGTACATTTTCTCCTTTTACGATTGCTTCATAGGTTTTTACTCTACCTACAATGTCATCTGATTTAACTGTTAACATTTCTTGTAAGGTGTAAGATGCACCATAAGCTTCTAATGCCCAAACTTCCATTTCTCCAAAACGTTGTCCACCAAATTGCGCTTTTCCTCCTAAAGGTTGTTGGGTAACTAGAGAGTATGGTCCAGTTGAACGAGCATGAATTTTATCATCTACTAAGTGATGTAGTTTTAACATGTACATAACTCCAACTGTAATTGGCTTGTCAAATGGATCTCCTGTTCTTCCATCATATAATGTTGTTTTTCCGTCTTTACTCATGCCAGCTTGTTCTAACAAGTCTTCTACGTCTTTTTGGGTTGCTCCATCAAATACTGGTGTTGCTATTTTCCAACCTAAGGCTTTTGCTGCTCCTCCTAAATGTACTTCTAAAACTTGACCTAAGTTCATACGGGAAGGAACACCTAATGGATTTAATAAGATATCAATTGGTGTACCATCTGGCATAAATGGCATGTCTTCTTCTGGTAAAACTCTTGAAATAACACCTTTGTTACCATGACGTCCTGCCATTTTATCTCCTACTGAGATTTTTCTTTTGGTTGCTATGTAACATCTTATAATTTGGTTAACTCCTGGTCCTAATTCATCTGAATTATCTCTTGTAAAGATTTTAACATCTACAATGGTTCCTGCTTCTCCATGTGGTACTCTTAATGAAGTATCTCTTACTTCTCTTGCTTTTTCACCAAAAATCGCACGAAGTAGTCTTTCTTCTGCTGTTAGTTCAGTTTCTCCTTTTGGCGTAACTTTACCTACTAAAATATCTCCTGGTCTTACTTCTGCTCCAATTCGAATAATTCCATTTTCATCTAAGTCTTTTAAGGAATCATCACCAATGTTTGGAATATCACGTGTAATTTCTTCGGCTCCTAGTTTGGTGTCACGGCATTCACAGTCATATTCTTCAATGTGAATAGATGTAAATACATCTTCTTTTACTAATTTCTCATTAATTAGAATCGCATCTTCGTAGTTATATCCTTCCCATGTTGAAAAAGCTACTAATACGTTTTTACCAAGTGCCATTTCTCCATTGGATGTAGATGGTCCATCTGCTATGGCATCACCTTTTTTGACTTTTTCTCCTACTTTTACAATTGGTTTTTGGTTGATACAAGTACCACCATTCGTTCTTTTGAATTTACGTAGTTTATGAGTAATGGTCTTTTTGTTATTATATTTTACTGTAATAGCATCTCCTGTTACTTTTTCAATTACTCCATCTTCTTCAGCTAATACTAAAATTCCAGAATCTTTTGCTGCTCTATATTCAATTCCTGTTCCTACAATTGGACTTTCTGTTAGCATTAATGGAACAGCTTGACGTTGCATGTTAGCACCCATTAACGCTCTTTTTGCATCATCATGCTCTAAAAATGGTATCATGGCAGCTGCAATCGATACTAATTGTTTTGGTGAAACATCAACATATTGTACACTATCACGGTCTACTTCGATAACTTCGTTTTTAAATCTAACTCTAATTCTTTCATTTACAAATTTTCCGTTTTTGTCAACTGGCTCAGAAGCTTGTGCAATAATGTAATTGTCTTCTACATCTGCACTCATGTATTCTACTATATCTGTTAATTTGTGTGTATTCTGATCTACTTTACGATAAGGTGTTTCAATAAATCCATATTCATTAATACTAGCAAAAGAAGATAGGGCTGAAATTAATCCAATGTTTGGTCCTTCTGGTGATTCGATTGGACATAGTCTTCCATAGTGTGTATAATGAACGTCACGTACCTCAAAACCTGCTCTTTCTCTTGTTAATCCACCTGGTCCTAATGCTGATATTCTTCTTTTATGTGTCAATTCTGACAATGGATTGGTTTGATCCATGAATTGTGATAATTGGGAACTTCCAAAGAATTCACGAATAGATGATGTGATTGGTTTGGTGTTGATTAAGGTTTGTGGTGTTACAACATCTAAGTCTTGTATGGTCATTCTTTCACGTACAACTCTTTCTAATCTTGTTAAACCAATTCTGAATTGGTTTTGCAATAATTCCCCTACTTGACGAATTCTACGGTTTGCCAAGTGGTCTATGTCATCTGGTTTTCCTAATCCATGTGATAGATTTAATAAGTAATTAATAGATGCTATCATATCTTCTGTTGTAATGTTTTTAGATACTAATTCATCTTTTCTTTCTTCAATTGCTTTTACTAAATCTTTGTCTTCTGTATGGTCGATAATATTTTTTAATACATTGTAATTAACATATTCTCTAAAGTGTAATTTGCTTAAGTCTACATTTGGTAATACTTTATGAATATTACAAGTAGCATTTCCAATAATTCTTATTTTTCTTTCTCCAAGTGTAACGTCTACTATATTAATTCCTGCATTTTGAATATTTTGGGCTACTTCTTCTGAAATAATTTCTCCTGCTTGTACCAATACTTCTCCTGTTTCATTATCAACGATGTTATCTGCTGCTATTTTGTTTTTGATTCTTCCTGCTAATCCTAATTTTTGGTTGAATTTGTATCTTCCTACTTTGGCTAAGTCATATCTTTTGTTGTCATAGAATAACCCATTAAATAGGTTTCTTGCAGCATCTACAGTTGGAAGTTCTCCTGGTCTTAATTTTTTGTAGATTTCAATTAAGGCTTCGTCTTGATCTTTAATCGTGTCTTTTGCAATTGTTGCTGTTATCATTTCTTCTTCACCAAAGAGTTCTCTAATTTGGTCATCTGAAATTACTCCAATGGCTCTTAATAGTGTTGTTACTGGTACTTTTCTTGTCCTGTCTACACGTACATAAAAGATGTCATTTCCATCGGTTTCGTATTCTAACCATGCTCCACGTAATGGCATAACAGTAGAGTTATAGGTTCTTTTCCCAGTTTTGGTGTCAAATTCTTCTCCATAGTAACATCCTGGTGAACGTACTAACTGGCTTACAACAACTCTTTCTGCTCCATTGATAACAAAGGTTCCACTGTCTGTCATTAATGGAAAATCTCCTAAGTAGATTTCTTGTTCTTTGATTTCTCCTGTTTCACGGTTGATTAGTCTAACTTTTACGTGTAATCTACTAGAGTATGTTGCATCTCTTTCTTTGGCTTCTTCTACGGAATATTTGGTTTTGTCTTCCATGTAATAATCGAAAAATTCAAGAACTAAGTTTCCTGAGTAGTCTTCTATTGGCGAAATATCTTTTAATACTTCTCCTAATCCTTCTTCTACAAACCAGTCATAGGAATCTTTTTGTACTTTGATTAGGTTTGGCATTTCGATATAGTCTCCAACTTTTGCGAAATCTTTACGAGATGATTTCTCGTAATTTACTTCTTTGATTTTCAAAAAAATCACTCCTTAAAATATCGGTATTAAGCAGAAACTAAATATATAGAATTAAAAAAAGTCCTTCTCAAATACAAGTTGCTAATCTAAGGTTTCCTATTTGTCTGCTTTTTTCAAATGGATTTTTGCTTAGGGCTAACTTGGTTTGATTCCTCTTCTTCTAATTTTTAACATATTGAAATAAAAATTCAGTTTATATTTTACCATATTTTTCCTAGGAGTGTCAAGGGTTTTCTAACTAATTTACAGTATTTTTTGTTACCGTTCACTAAGCACCATTCAAACTTACAAAAGACTATAATAACAATATAAGTCGAATTTTCGGTTACCCTACATGACGCTAAGAAATATTAAAAATACAGGTGAACTATACCCGAAAACAGGACCCTTTCACCTGTATTTTAAATATTTCTAAAGCTATTTCGGTCACATTCAAATCCGACTTATATTGTTATTATAGTCTTTTGTAAGTTTGAATGGTGCTTAGTGAACGGTAACCTATTGTAAAAGTTTTGGTTTATAACTTATTGACAAATTTTATCATAATTAGTAAAATACAATTATAAAAATTGCCAAAGATAAAGGAGTGTCAAATATGAAAAAAATAGATAAATTAAATGCAAAAGAAAATAGCAATCGTGGAATTACACTAATTGCTTTAATTATTACCATCATTATTTTATTAATTTTAGCAGGAATTAGCATTGCAACCCTAACAGGAGAAAATGGTATTTTAAAAAAAGCAGTCCAAAGTAATGAAAAAAGTCAAAAAGCACAAGCAGAAGAAGAAATAAAATTGGTTTTAAATGAATGGCAAATAGAGAAGGTATCAACCAATCCAACTTTCGAACAATATTTAGGCACCAAGGTAGAAAGCAATGAAATAGACCAATATCAGACAATAGAAAATAATAAAATTGAAATAGATAGAAATAATTATTATATAGTAGTAGATGAAAAGGGAAATATAATAGAAGATATACAAAAAACAAGCACAAAATTAGTCATTAAGAATGAAACCATAACATTAGAAAATGGTACAACTCCCCAAGAATATAGTCAAAAAATAGGAACGCCATTAATGGTGAATTTCGAAGCTAGTGTACAAGGGGGAAAAATTATTAAAATAGAGCCAGAACTACCTTATCGAACAAATGGAAACGAACTAGAAAAGCAATTTGAAATTACCTATCAAATAGAAGGAAAAGAATACAAGAAAACGACAACCATCAACTTTTCAAACAAATATGAAATAGAAGAACCCAAAATAACTTTAAGTACAACTGATTGGACGAATCAAGATGTTACTGCAACAATCAATTATGGAAATATTGATGAACAATTTACAAAAGAGATAAGTATCGATGGAGGGGAAAACTATCATCCTTACCAAGGAACGATACAGATAGGAGAAAATACAACTATAAAAGCAAGAATAACAAAAGATTTACTCGTAAAAGAATCTAGTTTGGCCATAACCAATATAGACAAATTACCTCCCAATGATTTTGAACCAACCGTAGAGGACACTATTTCATCAACAGAACTTAAAATTAATGCAGTTGCTACAGACCAACTTGATGAACAAAACAGATGTTCAGGAATAAAAGAATACCAATATTATGTGTATCAAGGTGAAAATTTAATTATTTCAAGTGAACATGTGACTACCAATAGTTGGAATGCTACAAATTTAGTATCAGGAACTACTTATAGCATTGTAGTGGAGGCTTTTGATTATGCTGGGAATGTAAAAAAGTCAGAAAGTTTAACTTATGAGAAAAAAGAAGTATATACATGGGCAGTCTATCCTGTTACAGCAACAACGGTATACTATACATTAACTTCCAATATGGTATCTAGTAAAAAATTTTATAATACAGATTCCACTTATAGTAGTTATTCAATTCCACCTGTGTCAGGGGCAAACTTTACTTTTTCAAATAAGGGAAGTGTAAAAACTATTGGAGCTAACAAGTGGATTTCATATAATGGATCCAATCCAAGTGCTGCAGTTATATATTATGAAACTGGTTCAACTTATAGTACTGGTACAGGATACTATGTATTTACAATAACGCAAAAAGCAACAAGACCAACTAAAACAGAATATGTTAGAGCAAGTAATACACCTTCTAGATATGTAAAAG
>JAAWGB010000061.1 GCA_022795075.1 Clostridia bacterium
ATAGAAATTCTTCATTCATTTTATGGAAAATGTTCAAACTTGTTTTGAAAGGGTGCCATAAAATGGATTTAGAATTTCTTCGAAAATTACTTGAACGAATCTGATTTTTAAAATTTACATACCTTATCTTGGGAGCAAGTAAACCTAAAATAGCCCAAAAAGAAGTGAAAAAAAGGAACGTCTCCCTTGTCACAAAAAAATGTGAAAAAGGAAACGTCCTTAATTTGTATCATTCATTTATTTTCTTCCATCCAACGTATCATCTTAATATCTTTATACTTGGATACTACTGTTTTATATTTATCATATTCTTCTTCCCACAAATTATCAGGCACATTGTCAAATGCTTTAAAAATTCTTTCCGCTTCTGCTAAATATATTAATTGTTCTTGTGGTGACATATTTTCGTATTGTTTAGCAAATTTATATAGTTTATCTAACATTTGGTTTGCTTCTATAAATGTCCAAAAGTCTTTTACTTTCATTCCAAATAACTTAATTTGCATGATAGCATAAGCTATTAAGGCTACAATTACAAATATTAATACATAAATAATCGTTAGTATTGTCATTTTATTACCCCTTTTTTTGGTTTTCCCTTTTGTACTACTTTTAAATTATAGCATATTTAACATTTTTTTGCAACCACCATAAAAATCCTTACGTCAAATATATTTTACAAATCACTTTATTATTTCTATTTACTATGGTATAATCATAAGAATATAAAATCAAAACAAAATGGAGTTGATTTTTCACATGGACAAAAAATTTATTCTAACTAAACGAGCAGGAATTTATGGAATCATTGGAAACATATTTTTATTAATTATAAAAGCCATTGTTGGCTTAATTAGCCATAGTCAAGCAATGATAGCAGACAGTTTTAACAGTGCTGGAGATATCTTTGCTTCATTAATGACATTTATTGGTAATAAAATTGCAAGTGTCCCAAATGATAACGATCATAACTTAGGTCATGGAAAAGCTGAATACATTTTTTCCATGTTTATTAGTATATCCATGATTTTAGTAGCTAGTAAACTACTTTACGATTCTGTTCTTACTTTAATACTTGGCAGTGAACTGACATTTTCTTGGTTTTTAGTTGGTGTTTGTATCGCAACCATTGTAACTAAATTATTTCTTTTTCTATACACCAAACATGCTTATCAAAAACATCCCAACATATTACTAGAAGCCAATATGAAAGACCATAGAAACGATTGTATTGTAACTTCTTTTACTCTCTTTTCTATTTTACTTACTTTGGCTAATATCTATTGGGTTGATGGAATAGTAGGTATTGGTATTTCTATTTGGATTTGTTATGTTGGCATTACTATTTTTATAGAAAGCTATAATGTTTTAATGGATATTAGTGTAGATGATAAAACCAAAAATCTAATTTTAGAGATTGCACATAGTTTTCCAGAAATTAAAAAAGTAGAAGAAATCATTTCAACTCCTGTTGGTGACAAATATTTAGTATTTTTAACCATTTATTTAGATGGCAATCTATCTACTTTTGAAAGTCATCAATTAGCCGATTACTTAGAAAATGGCATCAATAAATTAGATAAAATTTATAAAACTATCGTTCATGTTCATCCCATTTAAAAACTAGCATGAAAAAAATCCCCACATTTTTATGTGAGGGGTTTTTATTTTTCTTTCGTTCCTATCCTTGGGTCTTCATATTCCTCATCCCCATCTTCAATTAAATCTTTTACTGTCTTTTTAGGATTTTCTTTCTTTTTTACTTCTAACCATTCTTTCACACTTTGTTTATCTGGCTTGCCATCTACAAATTTTCCCCATCTAGTAGCCAATTGATCATAAGTATATTTTTTGCCATCTTCATCTATTATATATTCCTCTGTCATATGTTCATGTGATGTTGTATTCTTATCTCCATCTATATCTTCATAAGTTGGTTGCTTGCTACAATTTGGTTGTTGCCTATTATGGGTTTTAATCTCTTTTAAATTTTCATCTACATTACGAACTCCATTTGCCTCATATTCTCCCATCACTCTTCTGACGTCTGTATCAATTGTATAAGTTGAATGACTATCTCTTAATTGCATTCCTAAGGTTTCATTTCCAGTATGTTCTTCTTTTCCAATATTGACTTCTACTCTTCCCATTTCTTTATTATCAATTTGTATAATTTTTCCACCTATCTCATATTCACTTAAAATAGCATCTTTTTCTACATTTCCTGCTTTATCTACTTGATATTTCTGAGAAGTAGGATTACTCCCAGAAGCATCTCGTTGTTCTAATTGTGGTATATAATTTCGTAATGGCTCTATATTACCCTCTTTATCTAGCAACGCCAAATCATATCTAGTTGAATTTCTCTGATAGCTTTGTCCATCTGCACCTCTCATTTTTGTCATACTATTTGAATCAACTACTACTAATTTAGTAAATCTAGATGGTATGTTCTCTCCTAACCATTTTTTTACATCATGTAAATCATTGGCTCTTTCTGATAAATCGATTGCTTGTTTGATGCTAACATCTGCTACATTCGTCTTGGTTAATTTTATTTTTTCTTTTTCATCATTCTGCTCATCTAACTTTTCTTCTCTTTTGTCATCTTCTTTTTTCAATGAATTTTCTTTTTTATCTGTTTGTAGAATGTCTATTGAATAAATATCTCTTACTTTCTGAACATCCATTTCTTGCATATAATCTTGTATTTTTTTCGTTCTTTTTGCTTCTTCTCGAATTTCACTTATATTTATACTATTTATCTGATCTTTTATTTGACTTCCTAATTCATTTCCTAATGTATTTTGTAAAATTAAAATATTTTCTTCCATATGATTTGCATCATAAACACCAATTTTTCTTCCACCTAAAGAATACTCATATATTCCGATTATTTTTTGTTATCATTATTTTTATTTTTCCACCATTTTTTAACCTAATATCTATTTCTAATCACCTTCCTTTGTCTCTACCATCTTAGCTATTAAATCATAATGACTAATTTGTGTAATCTTACCTATAACAAAATGGTCTATCATACTTTGTTTGGATAGATTGGCTTTTTCATCTACTTCTATATATACCAATCCATCAATTTCTGGTACTTCTTGTATGGTTCTACCAATATAATATTTTCCATCAAAAGAAATATCTTCTATTAAAATCTCATATTCTTGACTGAATCTTTTTTCTAAATTCTGTTTTGCTATTTCTTGCTGAGCCTTCATAATCTTATTATATCTTGCCTTTTTGGTATTCCCATGAATTTGATTTGGCAATTTAGCAGCTGGTGTTCCATCTTCTTTTGAATACATAAAAGCCCCTAAATTATCAAACTTTGCTTGTCCTAAAAATGCCAATAGCTCTTCAAAATCCTCTTTTGTCTCACCAGGAAATCCCACCAATAAACTGGTTCTTAGCACTACATTGGAAATTTTATTTCTTATCTTTTCCATCAACTCTTGAATTTGCTTTTTAGAAGTCTTTCGATTCATTTTCTTTAAAATAGAATCTGAAATATGTTGAATTGGTATATCAAAATATTTCGCAATTTTAGGATTTTTTGCCACTACATCAATTAACTCATCTGAAATTCCTTCTGGATAAGCATACAAAAAGCGAATCCACTTAATTTTCTCAATCTTGCTTAACTCCTCTAACAATTCTGCCAATTTGCTCTCTCCATATAAATCCACTCCATACTTAGTCGTATCTTGTGCAATCACAATCAACTCAAAAATACCTTGTTTGGCTAGCTCTTTTGCCTCCTGTATAATATCTTCCTTTTTTCTACTAACAAAAGGACCTCTAATATAAGGAATCGCACAATAGGTACATCTATTGCTACAACCTTCTCCAATTTTCAAATAAGCATAATTCTTTTTGGTTGTAACTACCCTATTTAAAAACTGTTCTTGCGTTGGCATTGGCATAATGGGAATATCTGTTATCTTTTTACTACTCTTCTTTTTACTTTTCGCCACTACATCTCTTTTAAGCAAATCCTCCACTTTATCCCATAGCTTATCATACTCTTCTATCTTAATAAACAAATCAACTTCTGGAAGCAACTTAATTAATTCATCATAATATCTTTGTACCAAACATCCCATAACAATTAAATAGCGACACTTATCCTTTTTATGCTCTGCCATCTCCAAAATAGTATTAATCGCCTCTTCTTTTGCCGAATCAATAAAACCACATGTATTTATTACAATTACATCTGCTTTATTCTCATCATTTATTATTTCAAATCTATTTTTCTTAAATAATCCAATCAATACTTCTGTATCAATTAAATTTTTGCTACATCCTAATGATACAAATCCTACTTTCATCTTATACTTCCTCTTTCTATTTATTCTTGTGTGTTTGGGGACAGGTGTGTTTGGGGACAGGCACCAATTACCCCTCGATGTGTGTTTGGGGACAGGCACCAATTACCCCTAAATGTGTTTTTTGGGACAGGTCTACTTTAAGGCAAAAAAAATTTTTTAATCTTTATGGCTACATATATGCTTTCTTGTTAGTTCCATTAAGTCCAATTTTGTAAATCCTTCTACTTGTGTTTTACTTCTATCTTTTTTTAGTTCTGTTTGTAAAAGATTTTTTATTTTTTCTTTATCTTCTTCTTTTTTCATATCTATATAATCAATAATTATAATTCCTCCTATGTCTTTTAGGCGTAGTTGCTTTGCAATTTCTATCGTAGCTTCTGTATTTACTTTATAGACGGTTTGTTCTAAGTTTTGGTTTCCAGTATATTTTCCAGTGTTGACATCAATGGCAGTTAGTGCTTCTGTTTTGTCTATGGTTATAAATCCTCCACATTTTAGCCATATTTTTCTGTTATGTATTTTTCCAATTTGCTTTTCTAAGTCATATATATCTAATAAATTTTCTTGTTCTTTTATTTCTATTTTTAAGTTTTTGTATTCTTCATTTTCTTTTTTAAATTCTTCTAGTTCTTCTTCTATTTTTTTGTCATTGACTGTTATTTTTTCGACTTCTTGGTTGGCTAAGTCCATTAACATTTTTTCTATAATATTTTCACTTCTATATAATAGCTGTGGTTCTTTTAAGTTTGGGTTGATGCTGGTTTGGATGATATTATTCCATTTTTTTTCTACTTTTTTTATATCTTCTATTACTTCTTTTTCTTTATTTTCAGCAGATGTTCTTATGATTGCTCCATTTCCTTTGCTTAAGTTTTCTTTTACTAGGTTGATTAGTCTTTCTTGTTCTTGCTGATTTTCTATTTTTTGTGAAACTGTTACAATGTCTGTGTTAGGAAGTAATGCAATGTATTTTCCTGGTAAGTTAATATGAGATGATATTCTTGCACCTTTTTTATCATTGCTATCTTTTTTTACTTGTACTAATAACTTTTGATTCGTTTTTACAACTTTGCTAATTTCTATATTTTCGTTTAGTTTCTGCTTTTTTTCATCTATTTTAGGTAAAATGTCTTTTAAATGGATGAAACTATTTTTTTCTGTGCCAATATCAACAAAGGCTGATTGCATGCCATTTATAACGTCTTTTACAATTCCTATATAGATATTTCCTTCTCTTCTTTTATATTCTTTGTCTTCTTCGTAATATTCTATTAATTTTCCATTTTCAACTAGTGCAATTTGTTTTCCATTATTTCTTATTTGTATGATAATTTCTATCATTTTGCTTTTCCTTTCTTTTGCCTTCTTCCTAAAATTGATTGAAGGTTTGTACTTTTAGTTTTATGTTTGTTAATTACTTTTTTTTTGTGTTTTTTAGTTGAATTTATTCATAGCTGTGTCGATTCCACTTTTTATGATTTCTATTACTGCTTCTTTTGCTGTATTAGTGGCTTGGTCTAATTTTTCTTTTTCTTCTTTTGGAATGGCTCCAATTACATATTCTATTAAGTTTTCTTTTTCTTTTGGCATTCCAATTCCTACTCTTACTCTTTTAAATTCTTGGGTTTTAAGTTCTTGTATGACTGATTTCATTCCATTGTGTGTACCTGCGCCTCCTGCTTTTCTGATTTTGATGATTCCTGGCTTTAAATCAATGTCGTCATATATTACAATGATTTGCTCTTTTTCTATTTTATAAAATTGCATGATTTGTTTAATACTTTCTCCACTTAAATTCATATAGGTTTGTGGCTTTAATAATATAATTTTTTCGCCTTCTATTATTCCATTTCCATATAGTCCTTTAAATTTGCTTTTTGTTACTTCAATTTTATATTGGTTTGCTATTTTATTGATAACGTTAAATCCCATATTATGTCTTGTGTTACTATAATCTTCTTCTGGATTTCCTAATCCTATTATCAAATACATTGCTTGCTTTTTCCCACTTTCTTTTATTTTTTATATTTCTATTTTAACTTGTTTTTCTTATTTTTTCAAGTTTCTTCTAAAGTTTTTATATAATTTTTCTTATTCGTTTCTTTTTTCAATTATTAAAGGAAAAGAACATTCAGTTGAATGTTCCTCTCCTATTTTTAGTCCTTTCTTCTTATCTTATAATGAATTTTCCCCCTTCCTATGCCTATGTTTATGCTTTTTTCGTTTTTCTTCTTTTCTTCCAATTGTTTCGTTCTTAATTCATCCAGGGGATTTTTTGTTTCTCTTTTTATGTACCGTAACATAATTATGCCTCCTTGTATGTTTTTTTTGCATTACTTAATTTTATTATATCATAATATATGTTTATTTTCAAATTTTATTCTTATATTTCACATAATATATTTATACGTTTTTTATAATTGTTTCTTTTATTTTTCGATAAAAAAAGGGCATGCATTGCATCCCCCTTTTTTTCTTTTTTCTGTTATTAGGCTGTTTTTTCCTTATATTTACGTTTATTCCTCTCTAATGAGGATATAAACCTCGATTCATAGTCTTTAGAAAATGGTGACAGCCTTTCTCTTCTTCTGCTTACTACAAAATTTGTCTTAATCTTCATGTTTTTTTCCTCTCTTTCTGTGTTTTCTACAGTTATATTAACTTTATTTTATCACATTTACATAATATTTTCAAGCTTTTTATAAATATTTTTAGCAAAAAAAAACACTCTTTGGATTTTACTTTATAAGTATATCCCAAAAGTGCTTTTTATTTTTATTAATTATTCTGCTGATTCCTCTGTTTCTGGAGCTTCATAAGCTTCTAAAATAGCTTTTTGAATTTTCTCTCTAGTTTCAGCATTGATTGGATGAGCTATATCTTTGAATTCTCCGTTTGGAGTTTTTCTGCTTGGCATAGCTATGAATAATCCATTTTGGCTTTCGATAACTTTGATATCGTGTACTGCGAATTCGTTATCGAATGTTACAGAAGCAACAGCTTTCATTCTGTTCTCTGAATTTACTTTTCTTAAACGTACATCTGTGATTTGCATGCTAAGTGCACCTACCTTCCTTAAGTTTTATAATATTATTTTGTACATATAATTTATATCTTATGTACAATTATATAATTCTTCATAAAAAAAGTTTTTCCTTCTTTTTTTTACAAAAAAATTAAATTTTTATTTAGTCACATCTTTTTATCATTCTAATAAAATATATAAGGTTTTATAATAATTTTTATATGACTATATATAGTATTCATTTTTTCTTTTAAATTTATACGAAACTATTGAATTTTTACACAGATAATTATATAATTTATCCGTTGTAAAAAAGATTTTCTAAATAATCATATCTCTTAGAAAAACTAAATACTAAATCATTGCAAGGAGTGTTTACAAATGCCAAATATTGATAATATAAAAAAATACAAAAATATACATATGATTGGAATTGGTGGTGTCAGTATGAGCGGAATTGCTGCCATTCTAAAAAATTGGGGCTTTCATGTTACAGGTTCAGATTCTTCTGACTCTGAAAATGTTAAAGCTTTAATTGAAAAAGGATTCAAAGTTACTATTGGTCATAATTTAGAAGATGTGGCTAATTCCAATATAGTTGTCTATTCTGCTGCTATCCAACAAGATGACCCAGAAATGTTAGAAGCCAAAAGATTACAAATTCCAATCATCGAAAGAGCTGACTTTTTAGGAGAACTAACACGTTGCTATCAAGACACCATTTGTATTTCTGGTACACATGGAAAAACAACAACAACTTCTATGGTTGCACTTTGTTTTTTAGAAGCCTTACAAGATCCTAGCATTCAAGTAGGTGGTTATTTAAAGCAACTAAATGGAAACTATATGGTAGGAAATAGCGAACTTTTTATTATTGAAGCTTGTGAATATGTAGAAAGTTTTTTAAAATTTAGTCCAAAAGCTCAAATCATTTTAAATATTGATAATGATCATTTAGACTATTTTAAGACTTTTGATAATATAAAAAATGCCTTTATTAAATATGTAAAACTTTTACCAAATGATGGTATTTTGATTTTAAATGCTGATGATTCTAATTGTTTAGATTTAGCACAATATACAAATGTAAAACCAGTAACTTATGGACTAGACAATAAAAATGCGGATTTTTATGTTGCTAATATTACTTTTGATGACAATGGTTTTCCTGAATTTGATGTTTATCATAATAGCGATTTTTTTGCTAAAATTAAACTTTCTGTTCCTGGTACTCACAACATCTTAAATGCTTTATCTTGTATTGCTTTATGTTATCAATACAATCTTGATAAAAAAGCCATTCAAGCAGCTTTATTAAAATTTACAGGTGCTCATAGAAGATTTGAATTTAAAGGAAAAATAGATAATAAAGTTAGTGTATTTGATGACTATGCTCATCATCCAACAGAAATTATGGCTACTGTAAAATCTTTATGCCATAAAAAATATCATCATTCTTGGGTTGTTTTCCAACCTCATACTTATAGTAGAACCAAAAATTTATTAGATGATTTTGCAAAGGCTTTACTAAATTTTGACCACGTTATTATTTTGGATATTTATGCAGCAAGAGAAAAAAATACTTATGGTATTAGTTCTAAAGATTTAGTCAATCGATTATTTGCTATTGGAAAAGAGGCAAAATATATTCCTAATTTTGAGGAATGTGTTTCTTATATTAAAAATAATGTAGAAGAAAATGATATTGTTATGACACTTGGTGCTGGTACTGTTACACAAATTGGTTCTATGTTAATTGGGTAAAAACTTTTTTCTTCTTTCTATTTTCCCTTAAGAAAAGTTATGAATAACTTTCCTTAAGGGGTTTATTTTTCTATATTACAATGGGAAGAAAATTCAATTGACATTATTTTTATGATAGTTTCTATTTTTAATATTAAAATCATTTTTAGGCATATATTTTATCTTGATTTTTTCCATTTAGCTCTATTACAATTCTAATTTCTTTTTTTACTTCACTTACTGCTTGGCTTACTTTACTACTCATATATTTTGATAATTCATGAATTTCGTCTGCAATTTCTTTTGTACTTTTATCAAATCTTTCATTTACTTCATCTGTAAATTTATACATTTCTTCTTTGAATTCATACATTTCTTGTTTAAATTCCGCCAACTCTTTTTCGTTTTTGTCAAATCTTTTGTATACTTCCTCTTTAAAGTCATACATTTCTTGTTTAAATTCTTCCAATTCTTTTTCGTTTTTGTCAAATCTT
>JAAWGB010000062.1 GCA_022795075.1 Clostridia bacterium
TACAATTTTTTAAAAAATATATCGTTTTCGCTTGTTTGCCATACAAAAAAATA
Source organism: Clostridia bacterium (assembly GCA_022795075.1). GTDB lineage: Bacteria > Bacillota > Clostridia > TANB77 > CAG-508 > CAG-269. The sequence continues at coordinate 54 of JAAWGB010000062.1, forward strand.
ATATAATAAATTTATAAAAAAGGGCTTGACAAAAATTAGATAGTCAGTTTGTAAAGGAGATAGAAAAATGACAGAATTAACTTCACTAAAAAATATTGGAAAAGAAATTGAAAGAAAACTAAAATCAATAGGTATAAATTCAGCAGAAGAACTAAAAAAAATGGGAAGTAAAGATACATGGTTTAGATTAAAATTAAAATATCCAGAGATATGTTTAGTTCATTTATATACTCTTGAAGGAGCAGTTAGTAATACAGAATATAATCAGTTATCAGAAGAAATAAAAAAGGATTTAAAAGCATTTACAGACCAATGGAAAGACTAAAAAATTACAAGTTATAGATGATATGGCTGTCATAAACCAACTGAAGAGATTAAAGAAAACCAAATTAATATTTTCGTCATATACAATGAAGCGGATTTTATAGGAAGAATATAAAATAACATAAGTTTGAATGAAAGTTTTCACAAATAAAAAATACAAGTTTTATTTGTGAAAAGTACTACACAAATTTAAAATAATGTGATACAATACTTTGGAGTAAAAAAGACTGAAAAGATTACCAAAACAAGTTATCAACATAATGTAAAAAAACTAGCGAAATTTTAGTACAATTCGTTCAATAGAAAGATACACAAATCCCAAAAAACAATAAAGTTAAGCAGAGATTTTTGAGTTAAAAAATACAAGTAAAAAACCTAAAAATGGTTAAATACAAGTAAAAATAAAAGGAGGAGATTGAAAGTGAGTGGACATAGTAAATGGCATAATATACAAGCCAAGAAAGGAAAAGCAGATGCAGCAAGAGGAAAAATTTTTACAAAATTAGGAAGAGAATTATTAATAGCAGTAAAAGAAGGAGGAGCAGATCCTGCTGGAAACTCTAAACTAAAAAACGTCATTGCAAAATGTAAAGCAGCTAATATGCCAAATGACACAATTAACAATGCCATCAAAAAAGCATCTAGCAGTAACGAAAATTATGAAGAAATTATATATGAAGGATATGGACCAAATGGAGTAGCAGTTATTGTAGAAGCAGCAACAGACAATAAAAATAGAACCGCAGCAGATGTCAGACATGCTTTTGATAAGTCAGGAGGAAACCTAGGAACAAGCGGATGTGTAGCATACATGTTTAACAAAAAAGGAATTATTGTAATTGAAAAAGAAACCTCTAAAATGGAAGAAGAAGAATTAATGATGCTTGCTATAGAAGCAGGTGCAGAAGATTTTCAAGCATCAGAAGAAATCTATGAAATTACAACAGACCCAGCCGATTTTTCAACCGTTCGTGAAAAATTAGAAGAGGTAGGATTAGAATTTTTAGAAGCAGAAGTACAAATGGTTCCAACTACTACAGTAACTTTAGATGAAAGTTCACAAGAAAAAATGGAAAGACTAATCGAAAGATTAGAAGATTTAGATGATGTAGCCAATATTTATCATAACTGGGAAGAATAAAAAATATTAATAGGAGGATAAAGAACGTGGGACAAAAGAAAAATAGTAAAATCATTTTAATTGTTATTATTTTACTAGTAATGCTAATTTTGTTAACTGGTATTGCTTATACTTTTTTTGCAACCGATTTATTAAAAAGTAATAAAGATTTATTTTTCAAATATATCACACAAATAGCAGATGAAAAAGAAGGATTTTTTGAAAATCAATTAAGTCAATATTTTAAAAGACAAAAAAATACACCATATAATAATGAAGGAACCTTTGCATTAAATGTAACATCAGAAAATGGAGAACCAAAAGAATATGAAAAAGTAAACCAATTTAATATTAGCTTTTCAGGAGTAACGGATCAAGAAAATCAATCTTTGGAGCAAAATATTAGCCTAAATTATTCAGACGAAGTAGCCTTTCCTTTTAGTTATCGACAAATAAAAGATGCAATAGGTTTACAAACCAAGTATGTAGGGAATAAATATGTTACAATTGAAACAGATAAATTGCAAAATCAAAACATAGATGAAATAGATGGTGCCAATAATTTAGTTAAAGCAAAAGAAAAAATAGCAAAATTAACACAATTTCCCTTTAATAAAGAAGAATGGAAACAAGTACAAGAAACTTATATAAAGGTAATTAGTGACCAACTACAAGATTCACAATTTACTAAAATAGAAGAAAATAATAAAAAAGGTTATAAACTTACTATACAAGCAGAACAAATAAAAAACATAGAAATTCAAATTTTAGAAACATTGAAAAATGACCAAATGACCTTGGACAAAATCAATCAATATATGGAAGAACAAAATATTTCAACTAAAATCACAACCAATACAATTGATAATCAAATAAAAGACATACAAAGAAACACCAGTTCAGAAGAAGAAAACTATGAAATAACGGTTTTTGAAGAAAAAGGAAAAACAACTAAAATATTACTTACTACCCAAGAAGTAGAATTAAACATAGAAAAGAAAAAAGAAGATAACTCCCTACAATATACCATTTCTATGGAAACAATTGGAGAAGATGACAATAATAGAATTTCTTTTCAAGCTAATTATATAGGATTAAAAGATTTACAAAATGTTGCCGAAAATTATGAGATTGAAATAGAAGCTCAAATGCCAAATTATTTGATAGCAATTGATACATCAAATTCTAATCAGGCAAGTGATAAAATGATTTATAAATATCAATTCAATAATCAAATAAACTTTACAGATACTGTAAATATAGAAGAATTTTCAGATGATAATGCTATGATATTAAATAATTATGAAAATGAACAAGTAAGTAATTTCCTACAACAAGTAGTAGAAAGAATTCAATTCGTCAATCAACAACAAATGGAAGAATTAGGAGTAGCAGAAGATGAAAACCCATTAACAAAAATGTTAGATCCAATAGTAGGAGGAATGTTTAGCTATCCAACACGGAACAATGGGAAATATTAATAGTAGTATAGCAGAAGAAGAAGTAAATTCATTTAATACTAAATTTGAAAATTATGAAAGTACAAATTTAAAAGGTACAACAGTAAAAGGATTATTATCTACCATTCAACAAAATAATCTAATAAATGAAGAAAATGAGGATAGACAAATAAAAGAAATCCATTTTGATGGAGAAGAATACGAAACTACTGATCAAAATATTGTATTTATAAAAGAGGCCATAGAAACAGAAGAATCTTATCGAATAGAATTTGAAAGAGATGAAAATACAGGGCTTATCTATCGTGCAGTTATTAACAAAAAATAATAATAAGTTCTAATAAGAGTAAGAAGAACATATACTATATATAGTATATGTTTTTTTGTATGGTAACTTGTTGTTTTTGGATAAAAAGAACAAAATAATTAATGGATACAATTTTGTACAAGTTACTAAAAGGAGGCTATTGTGAAAGATATAGAAGAAATACTAAGATATTTTCCAAATTCAATCTATACTTTATTAAAAAATACGTTAGTGCAAGATAGAAATTTGCAAAATGACCTAGAAGAAATAAGAATAAGAGTAGAAAGGGCAATCTTACTAAAAACGAGAAAAGCAGATATTATCATAGATTACCAAATTAGTACAAACGAAATCTTACAAATTTTAGAAAAACTATGTGAAAATTCTATATATGCTTATAAAAATCAAATATGTGAAGGATTTTTGACAGTTAGAGGCGGTCATCGAATAGGAATAACTGGAACAGCAGTAATTGAAAACAACAAAATTATCAACTTAAAATACATAACTAGCTTAAACTTTAGAATTGCAAGAGAAATCATCAATTGTAGTAAAGAACTATTAAAAGAAATCATTGATTTAGAAAATAACAGCATATACAACACATTAATTGTATCACCACCAGGAAAAGGAAAAACAACCATGTTAAGAGACATTATTCGAAACATTAGTAATGGAATCAACGAAATACAATTCAAAGGAATGACTTGTGGCGTAGTAGACGAAAGAGGGGAAATAGCGGCAATGTATAAAGGAACACCGCAAAACGACATAGGAATCAGAACAGATGTAGTTGAAAATATTAGTAAATCAAAAGGAATGAAAATGCTAATACGTTCTATGGCACCAGAAGTAATAGCTTGTGATGAAATAGGAACAAAAGAAGATATGCAAGCTATACGGAGAAGCCATGATAGCAGGAGTAAAAGGGATTTTTACCATGCACGGAAAAACAATGGAAGATATCAAAAATAATCAACCAATCAACCATCTAATAGAAACAAAACAAATAGAAAAAGTTCTTTTTATATAAAAAACAGTTCTAAAATAAAAAATAAAGAATATAATATACTAATTTGAAAAAACAAGAAAAAAATAAAATTACAATACAAATTAATACCAAAGAAAAATAAAAAGAAAAGAGGAAAAAAGAAAATGCAAATAATAAAATATATCATGTTATTTATAATCTTAGTAGCATGTAGCCTAATAGGAAGATACATATCCAAAAAATACATCATAAGAGTAAATGAATTAGAAGAAATAAAAAATGCCTTAAACATGTTTCAAAGTAAAATAAAATTCACCTATGAGCCCATTCCAGAAATATTTGAAGAAATATCTAAAAACACTAGCCAAACAGTAGGACAAGTATTTCAAACAGCCAAAGAAAAAATGCAAACCAAAACAGCAAATATAGCGTGGGAAGAAGCAATAGAAGAAAGCCAAAATAGCCTAACAAAAGACGATAAACACGTCTTAAAAACCCTATCAAAACTGTTAGGACAAACAGATATAGAAGGACAAACCAGTCAAATAGAAATCACCCAAAAATTCTTAGAAACCCAAATAAAAGAAGCCCAAGAAGAAAAAACAAAAAACGAAAAACTATACAGTAAACTAGGAATAACAATAGGATTAGCAATTGTTATTATCCTATGTTAAAAGAAAGGAATGGAAAGAAAATGGACATTAACTTATTATTCAAAATAGCAGCTATTGGAATATTAGTAGCTGTATTGCATCAAGTCTTAGTAAGAGCAGGAAGAGAAGACCAAGCCATGATGACCACTTTAGCAGGACTAGTAATTGTATTAACTATGGTAATCAAAGAAATAAGTGGATTATTTAATGTAGTAAGAACCATTTTTAACTTATAAAAATTTTTGTTGGTGTGTTTTGGTGTGTTGGTGTGTTTGGGGACAGGCACCAAGTACCCCTAAATGTATTTTTTGGGACAGGTTAACATTATTATCAATTAGAATAAAAAAGGAGATTGGGAGAACAGTGGAAATTATTAAGATAATAGGTATTGCATTGATAGCACTTATCATTATTATTTTATTAAAACAATATAGACCAGAATTTGCAATATACATCAGCTTGCTAACAGGTGTATTAATTTTACTGTTAGTAATGGATAAGTTACAAGGAATCATTGGATTACTACAATCATTAGCAAACAAAGCATCTATTAATAGTACATTTTTGACATTATTGATAAAAATAACAGGAATTGCATTTTTATCAGAATTTGCGGTTAGTATTTGCAAAGATTCAGGAGAAGGAGCCATTGCTAGTAAAATTGAAATAGGAAGCAAGATTATTATTATATCCATGTCAATACCAATCATTTCAAGTTTATTAGAAATTATATTAAAAATATTACCTACATAAAACTACAAAAAATGGCAAAAAAGAGTATGACAGACCTGTCCCAAAAAACACATTTAGGGGGAATTAGTGCCTGTCCCCAAACACACAAACATAGCAAAACCTAAAAAGGAGTTACAAATGATAAGAAAAAGGAAAATGAGAAGAAAGATAGTAGTATTAGCAATTAGTATATGTCTGATGATGTTTATCATTCCTTATATGTTGAATACAAGTATGGCTAGTAATGAAGAGATAATACAAGAGCAGAAAGAAGAGTTTGGTATACAAGATTTTCTAAAAAATGCAAAGCAGTATACAGGCGAGTTTTTTGAGGGAATGGATTTAGCAGATATATTAGGTGATGCAATTAAAGGAGAGGTAGATAATTCAACAATTGGAAAAAGAATATTAAATTTGTTGGGAACAGAAGTGATTAATAGTGTTAAGGCAATTGGCAGTATTTTGGTTATTATTGTCATACATAGCATTTTGAAGTCAATTAGTGAAAGCTTGGAAAATGAAGGTATTTCAAAGTTGATTTATTATGCACAATATATTTTGATTATTACGATTATTTTAGCAAATTTTTCGGATATTGTGAAAATGGTGCAAGATACCACTACAAATTTGGTTGCTTTTATGAATATGCTGGTTCCGCTTTTGATTACTTTAATGATGTCAACAGGCAGTATTGCAACTAGTGGGATGATAGAACCTATTATTTTATTTATGATAAATTTTATCGGTAATTTGATACAAAATGTGATTCTTCCTTTTGTTATGATTTTTACGGCATTAGTCATTTTATCAAAACTTTCGGATCAGATTAAAATAAATAAGCTCACAAAGTTTTTTCAGTCTAGCATTGTATGGTTCTTAGGAGTGATATTGACGATATTTGTAGGAGTTGTTTCATTGGAAGGAACCATGTCTAGCAGTGTAGATGGTATTACAGCTAAGACAACAAAAGCGGTGGTTAGTTCAGCTATTCCAGTGGTAGGAAAGATTTTGGGAGATGCAGTTGATACAGTACTTCGGTTGTGGTGTTATTTTAAAAAATGCGGTTGGATTGGTTGGTGTAATTGTTATATTAGGGATGTGTATCATGCCAATTATTAAGCTGGCTAGTTTGACATTTGCTTATAAGCTGTTAGCAGGTGTGATTCAGCCAATAGCAGATGATAAAATAACGAGTTTACTAGAACACATTGGTGATGTTTTTAAAATCTTTTTGGCAATATTAACAAGTATTTCTTTTATGATTATTATAGGAACAACTTTAGTGTTGAAGATATCGAATAGTGGAATGATGTATAGATAGGGGATTTATTAGATATGATAGAATTTATGAGTTCATGGGTAAAGGGACTAGGATTAGCAATTGTGATTGTGTCGATTTTAGAAATGTTATTACCCAATAATAAAACTAAGAAATATATAAGAATGGTAATGGGAATTTATGTTTTATTTACAATTATTTCTCCTTTTATTAACAATCAAAAAATTTTGGAAAGTAGTCAATTAAATTTAGAAGATTATACATCTACACAAACTAGTACAACATTAGATCAAAGGTCAATGGATGAAAGGATACAAGATTTATACATACAAGAATTAGAAAAAGATATTGTCAAAAAATTAAAGGAAAAAGGCTATTTGGTAACAAGTTGCAAAGTTAAAGCTAAAATATCGGATAAAGAAGAGGAAACACAAATAACAAAAATAAAAGTAAAAGTGCAAAAGTTACTAGAAAGTGAGAATGAAACACAAAAGCAAGAAAATTTAGAAAATAAAGTAGTAACAGAAATTCAAAAAATTAAGCCAGTTAATACAACGATTAAACAAGAAAAAAATACACAAGCAAATGAAACAGAAGAAAAAAAGGAAGAAGATAAAGACACAAAAGTCAATCGCACAGACATTCAAAACATTAAAAAATTTTTAATAGAAGAATATGGGGTGAATGAAAAATGTTTAGAGATAAATTAAAACAGTTAACAAAAGGAAATTTAGAAAAAGGGGAAGGAAACAACAAAAAGAAAATTGAAAATTTGGTTTTCTTTGTAGTATTGCTAATTGTAACAATCGTGATTATTAACTTAATATGGAATGGAAATAAGCAAGTTACCAAACAAGAAAATAATACAGCCTATAAACAATTAGCTAGTAGCAATCAAAATGTAACAAAAGTAGAAAATACAATGGTAACAACAAATGATAGCTTGGCAGAGCAATTAGAAGTAATTTTGTCAAAAATACAAGGAGTAGGTGAAGTAAAAGTATTTGTGAATTATTCGGAATCTAGTGAAGTAATAGCCATGTATAACGAAACAACAAAAACCAGTAACACAGAAGAAAGTGATACTTCAGGTGGAACTAGAAAAATACAAGAAACAGATTCACAAAAAGATATTATCTACCAAGAAGAGAGTGGAGAAAAAACGCCAATTACACAAAAAATTGTGCAACCTAAAGTAGAAGGAGCCATTATAACAGCTAAAGGAGCTGGTAATGTAGAAACAAAAACAAATATTATTCAAGCAGTAGAGGCAGTAACAGGACTAGCAACACATAAAATACAGGTTTTTGAGATGAAATAACAAATTGCCAATAGGGATCAAAACCTTTGGCAATGATTAGCAAAAGATTAAAATTAGTTGCCAAAAAGGTTTGAGCCTATTGGTAATTTGTTAAATAGGAGGATTTTAAAATGAAATTGTTTAAGAAAAACCAAGTAATTATTTATGTAATTGTCTTAATGTTAATGACAGCAGGATATTTAAATTACACGACCAATGCAGAAAAACAAGCATCTGTAGAAACAGCTATACAAATGGAGGCATCAGATGATATGCAATTAGCTGGTATTGGTGATGCAACTTTAGTAAATAGTAATGATGTAGTAGATGAAGATACAAGTAATACAAATGATGTAGATAATAAGACTAATGAGGTAAATACCAATCAAATAGCTGAATTTTCAAATGATACAACAAACATAAATGAGGAAAATGTTAATCAAAATAATACTACTCAGACAAGTACTAATAGTAGTAATGATTATTTTGTAAAGTCAAAATTGGAAAGAGATACTATGTATTCTCAAATGATTGAAACTTATGAAAAAGTGTTAAATAGTACAAATTCTTTAGAAACACAAAGACAGTCAGCTTCTCAAGAGATACAAAAAATAAATGAGGTTAAAAATAGTATTATGATTTGTGAGAATTTGATTTCTACAAAGGGATTTGAAAATAATGTTGTTTTTGTCAATGGAAGTAGTGTTAGTGTTATTATTGGCACAAGTAGTGAAATGAAGGCAGAGGAAGTGGCACAAGTTCAAAATATTATTGCAAGGGAAATGAAGGCAGAAATTGAAAATATACATATAGCTACTAAATAAAGGTAAATAGATTGGTTTAGAAGTTTTTTATAACAATCAATTTTTCATAAAAGGCAAAAAAATACTCAAATAAAACAGACAATGATGGAAAGTATTTCGTAATTAGAAAATGTTAGAAAGTATTTTAGGAGAATCTCAAAAATCCCTTTTTGAGAGGTGCCTAAAATACTTCCTTACATTTAC
>JAAWGB010000063.1 GCA_022795075.1 Clostridia bacterium
TAATGTTATATTTACTTATGAAAAGGAAGTGATTGTATGGATATTGATTATAAAGTGATTGGACAAAGGATAAAGGATGCAAGAAGAGGTAGAGGATGGTCACAAGAAAAGTTATCAGAAGAATTAGATGTAACAACAGTTTATATTAGTAGAGTAGAAAGGGGGTCTACACAAATAAATTTAAAAAGATTGGTGCAAATAGGAGATGTATTGAATGCTAGCATTGAATATTTAATCGGTGGAGCCATACCAAAGTCGCATAATTATTTAAATAGAGAATTATACGAAGTATTATTAAATTGCAGTCCAGATAAACAACGACTAATTTATAATATTGCACAAATTGTATCAAATGCAAAGTTTGTTTAAAAATTACCATAACAATATTGATTCGGATTTTTGGTTACCTTACATGACACTAAGAAGTATTAAAAATACAGCTGAACGATACTTAGAAAACAGGATCCTTTTGGGCTGTATTTTAAATATTTCTAAAGCTATTTTAGGTCACATTCAAATCCTTAAAAATATTGTTATTGTAGTCTTTTGTGGTTAAAATGATGCTAGTAGTGAATGGTAACCATCCAATCAAGCAAGTATAGCAATAACCCTTTACAAAAAGTCGAAAATAGTATAAACTTGTAACAGTTCAATTTAAAATATAGAAGGTTGAAGAAGGAAAAAAGATAAAAGAATAAACTTACTAAAGGTGATAATAAATGTATTTAAAAAGATTAGAATTGCAAGGATTCAAATCATTTGCAGATAAAACAGTACTAGAATTTAAACCTGGAATTACGGGAGTAATTGGTCCAAATGGATCAGGAAAAAGTAATATATCAGATAGTATTAGGTGGGTACTTCGGAGAGCAGAGTATGAAATCACTAAGAGGAGCAAAATCTTTAGATATCATATTTGCAGGAACCCAAAATAGAAAGTCTCTAGGATTTGCAGAGGCTTCTTTAATATTTGATAATGTAGATGGAAGTTTGCCAATTGAATATACAGAAGTAACGGTAACTAGAAAAATATATCGTAGCGGAGAAACAGGATATTTTATCAATAAAGTACCATGTAGATTAAAAGATGTACTAGAATTATTTATGGACACGGGAATTGGGAAAGATGGCTATTCCATTATTGGGCAAGGTAAAATTGACGAAATTCTAAGTAATAAATCAGAAGATAGAAGACATATTTTTGAGGAGGCAGCTGGGATTGTAAAGTTTAGAAGTAGAAAAGAAGAAAGTGAGAAAAAATTAGAACGTACCAAACTGAATTTACTTCGTATTAATGACATTTTAGCAGAAATTGAAAGTAATATTGAGCCATTAAAAATACAATCCGAAAAAGCCAAGAAATATTTAAATTTAAAAGAAGAATTAAAAAGTATTGAAATAGGCTTATTTTTATACAACATTGAAAAATATAAAGCTAGTCTAGAAGAAATTGTAAAAGATGAAGAAATTTATACCAATCAATGTACACAAGAGGAAGAAAAACTAGAAAGAATTAAACAATTAAAAGAAGAATTAAAAACACAAGTAGAGAATATAACCAATCAAATTGAAGAAATGTCAAATTTAGGATTTGCCAGTCAAAAAGAGATCGAAATGTTACATTCAGATATCAATGTAGCTAGTACAAGAATTCACAATAATCAAGAAAATAAAGAGAGATTTCAAAAAGAAATAGATGAGGCTAATGCAAAATGGCAAGAATTAGAAGAAGAAATGAAACAAAGAGAAGAAAAAAAGGTAAATTTAAAGAAAAACAAAGAAAAATTTGAAAAAGAATTACAGGAAAAAGAAGAGGAATTGGCCAAGTTAACCCAAAAGTTATCAGCAGAAGAATTAGAAATGGAAAAACACAAACAAAAAGTAGAAGAAAATACCGATAAAAAATATGAATTACAAGCAGACATTCATACCCAAGAAATTAATTACCAAAATGACGAAAAAAGGCAAACGCAAATTAAGGGAGAAATTGCAAATTACATTTCAGAATTAGATCGTACAAGGCTTCAAAAAGATGAAATTGCAAAAGCATTTTATGAAATTGATAGTAAAAGAAATAAAATTGTAAAATCAATTGAAGAAATTGCAACCATCAAAGAAGAAGCAGACAAGAAAATCAGCAATTATGAAAATACCATTCAAAACTATCAAAGTGAAATGAGGATGAAAGAATCCAAATTAAAATTTTTGATAGAAATGGAAAAAGAAAAAGAAGGTTATATAAAAAGTGTAAAGTCGCTTTTAAAAGACTGTGAAAACAGCAAAGAATTAGGAAAAGGTATGTATGGTATATTAGCCAATGTTATGGAAGTACCAGATGAATATCAAACAGCAATTGAGATGTGTTTAGGAGCAAGCCTGCAAAATATTGTAACACAAACAGAACAAGATGCTAAAAGATTAGTAGAGCATTTAAGAAAAAATAATTTGGGAAGAGCCTCTTTTCTACCAATTACATCTGTTAAAGGAAAAAAGCTGGATAAAATAAAAGGAAATGAAAAAGGTTTAATTGGAATTGCTGCTGATTTAATTAAATTTGATAAAAAATATGAACAAATCATATTTAGTTTATTAGGAAGAACAGTAATTGTTGATAATATGGATACAGCCATTAAAATAGCTAAACAAAACGATTATTCTTTCCGAATTATAACCATCCAAGGAGATATTATTAATAGTTCAGGTAGTATGACAGGAGGGTCAGTTGCCAAAAAGACAGTTAATATTTTAGGAAGAGGAAAAGAAATTGAAAAACTAGAAAAAGAAGTCAATGAATTAAAAGAAACAATCGAAAAATTAGAAAAAGAAAAGCAAGAATATGAAATGTCCATACAAGATACCATAGAAAATGCAGTAAGTTTAGAAAAGGAATTACAAGAAATAGACATTACCTATGCAACCCAAAAGCAAAAAGTAGTTGCAATAGATGAAAATATTGCTAACATGCAAAAGAGATTAGGTACTTTAAAAGAAGAACAAGAAACCTTAGAAAAACAAAAACAAGAGGCAATGAAAATAAAAGAAAATATTGGGCAACAAATTCAAGAATTGACAGAAGAAATTGAAAAATTGACTAAAATCATAACAGAATTTGCACAATTAAATAAAGATAATCAAAAATATGTAGATGATTTAAATTATGATATTACTAATTTAAAAATTTCGGTATCTTCTTTTGATGAAAGTGAAACATCAATTGAAGAAATACAAGAAAGAATAAAATCAGAGATGGAAAATGCTAAAAAGAGTATGGAAAACAAAAAAAGTCAAATGGAACAAATCCAACATGATAATTTTGAATTAGAACAATCCATAGAAGAAACAAAAAGTAAAATTGAAAAAATCAAACAAGAAGTGCAAGATAGTGGAAGCAAAATAGAAGAACTAAAAAAAGAAAGAACTAGCAAAAATGAAATACTATCCAAACAAGAAGAAGAAATTACCAATAAATTTAAAACGATTGAAGAATTAAAAGCACAAATTGTAAAAATTGATGTTAAAAAAACGAAATTAGAAGAGGACATGAATCTAGTTATTAACAAAATGTGGGAAGAATATGAATTAACACCCAATAATGTAGAAGAATACAAAAAACCAGATAATGTAGCAATTACACAAAAAAGAGTCAATCAATTAAGAACTGGAATAAGAGATTTAGGAAGTGTTAATGTAGACTCAATTGAAGAATACAAAACCATGAAAGAAAGATATGACTTTATGTGTGAACAAAGAGTAGACTTAGAAGATACCATGAACAAACTAAGAAAAATCATAGCAGAAATGACAACTACCATGAAAGAACAATTTAAAAAACAATTTGTAAAAATTAATAAAAACTTTGAAGAAGTATTCAGAGAACTATTTGGTGGAGGAAATGCTTCCCTAAAATTAGAAAATGAAGAAGATATTTTAGAATGTGGGATTGATATTAATGTACAGCCACCAGGAAAAAAACTACAAAATATGATGTTACTATCTGGCGGAGAAAAAGCATTCACAGCTATTGCACTTTTATTTGCTATCTTAAAAATTAATCCAGCACCATTTTGTGTACTAGATGAAATAGAAGCAGCATTAGATGATGTAAATGTATATCGATTTGCTGAATATCTAAAGAAATTTTCAAAAGATACACAATTTTTAGTTATTACACATAGAAAAGGAACAATGGAGGCAGCAGACACGGTTTATGGTGTGACAATGGAGGAAAATGGAATATCTAAATTGCTTTCTATGAAGTTAGGATAATGTAAAATTGCCAAAAAGGAGGAACCTTTTTGGCAACTTTTCTAGTTTTTATCAACACCATCAAACAATTTTTGAATGGGAACTTCTAAAGTTTTACTAATTTTCCATAAAGTATAGACACTAAGTCCTTGGTCAATTTTTTCACTTTCTAAATTACCAATTAAAGCAGTTGATACTTCTGTTAATTCAGCCAATTTTTCTTGTGTCATTTTACCTTTTTCTAAATCATATAATTTTCTATAATATTTGATATTTTTTCCAATTGTTTTAAAAAGTTTGGATGATTCTGAATTTGCCATAATAATTCTCCTTTATAAAAATACATACTAGTGTTATATTAACTTATAAATTATTTTCTAATTTTAAGTGGGAAAAGACAATAGAGTTAAAATAATAAAATATCATTTTAAGTGATATTTTACAGTTCGTTTGCCACTCTTTTGTTTTATTATTTTTTATAACATTGTTATCACACTAATTTTCTAGTGAACTGTAAGCTATAACAAGAAATAAAATCGTACACTATATTGACGTAATTCTAGTTTATTGATAAAATTTATTAAAAAACGTATATAACATTTATAAAAAACAAACGATAATAAGAGAAAAGGAGAATAAAATGGAAAAATTAAGTCAAAAGAATTTTTATAATCAAGGTATTACATTAATTGCGTTAGTTCTTACTGTTATTGTTCTATTAATTTTAACTGGAATTTCAATAGTTACTCTAGTAGGAGAAAACGGAATATTAATGAAGGCAACTGTTGCAAAAGAAAAATATGAAATAGCAACAGCAAAAGAAGCTTTAGAAGTAAAATTATCTGAAATATTAATAGAAAAATTAGGAGAAAAAGATTTAAATTATTTAGATACAATGAAGATAGATGGATATGATGTATCATTAAGTAAAATAGGAAGAATAGTAACAATGACTAAAAATAATATACCATATATCTTTTTAGTTGATTCTGAATATAATATAATAGATTTAAACAATTTAAATATAATAAATGGTTATCAAGGAATGTATGAAGATTATATAGATAATTTATTATATAAAGTGAATTTTAAAAATTTATTAAACAACACTAGTGAAGGCATTAAATTTGAAGGAGAAAAATCAGAATTAATAGTTGATGATACAAATACTTATGCAACTTTTAATGGAAAAACTGGAATTTCAATTGATGCAAATGAGATAGATTCAGAAGAAAAATTAATTGGAACAACCAATAAAACTATATCATTATGGTATAGAATGGATGGTGCAAAAAATGTTAAAATGATGATGATTATGGGAGATACTTCAATAAATGGCGGAGGATGTGTATTTCATACAACTAATAATAATAATATTAGACTTGGAGTTGGTTATGAAGATCTTATTGTTGATATCAATCCAGAAACTAGATTTGACAATAAATGGCATTCCTTAATTGGTGTATTTGAAAATGGAAATACCATAAAATTATATTATGATGGAGTAAGATTTAGCAATACAGGTGGTAAATACCATACACTAAATTCACAGCTTTTTATAGGGTATAGTCATTATGGTAGCCAAAGATATTATTGGGAGGGAGATTTATCTGATATAAGAATTTATTCATCCGCTTTAAATGATGATCAAGTATATCAAATCTATAAATATGGAAAAGAGATTTTAAAAAATTATTAAAAGGTATTTTTAAAGTAAATTTTATGGAATATAGAAATATAAATTTTTATGCTTTTTTTAAATGATAGTTAAGTTGACAGAATTACCATTTCATGACATAATATAGAAAACAAATTATATAAAGTTAAAACTCTAAAAGGAAGAATAAAAATGGAAATCAATAAAATAAAATCAATTATAGAAGCCATTCTTTTTGCAGCAGGAAGACCAGTATCGCAAAAAGAATTAGTGTTAAGTTTAGAAATATCAGAAGAAGATATTGAAAATATAATAGCAAGTATGCAAGAAGAATATCAACAACAAACAAGAGGAATTGAAATTGTAAAAATAGATCATAACTATCAATTATGTACCAAGAAGGAATTACATGATTTTATTTATCCTATATTAGACAAAAGAAATAAGCCCAATTTATCGAATGCAGCATTAGAAACGTTATCAATAATTGCCTATAATCCTAAAATTAGTAGAGCAGAAATAGAAGCAATTAGAGGGGTATCAGCAGATGCTTGTGTTTACAAATTATTAGAATATGGCTTAATTGAAGAAAGCGGAAAAATTGATTTACCAGGAAAACCTATGTCATATCAAACAACACAAGATTTTTTAAGAATGTTTGGATATGTTTCATTAGAAGATTTACCAGAATTACCAAGATATAAACTAGATGAGAATAAACAAATAGTAATTGATGAATTGATAGAAGAAACAGAACCAATAGAAGAACCAATGCCCAAAAGGGAGGACTTAGAAGATGTAAACAATGAAAATAAAAAAGAAGGAAGAGAAGAAAATGAGTAATAAAAAAGAATTTGTAAAAGATATTACTAACATAGATGAAGATTTTGCACAATGGTATACAGACATTGTATTAAAAGCACAATTAGCGGATTATACAACCGTAAAAGGATTTATTTCAATTAGACCATATGGTTATGCTATTTGGGAGCAGATACAAAATTACATGGATAAAAAATTCAAAGAACATGGTGTAAAAAATGTTTCTATGCCTGTATTAATTCCAGAAAGTTTGCTAAATAAAGAAAAAGATCATGTAGAAGGATTTGCACCAGAAGTTGCATGGGTTACAATGGGTGGAGGAGAAGAATTAGAAGAAAGATTATGTGTAAGACCAACATCTGAAACCGTTTTTTCTACCATGTATGCCAAATGGTTAAACTCATGGAGAGATTTACCATTTTTATATAATCAATGGTGTAGTGTATTAAGATGGGAAAAAGAAACAAGACCATTTTTACGTTCAAGAGAATTTTTATGGCAAGAAGGTCATACCATACACGAAACGTCAGAAGAAGCAAAAAAATTCACCCTAGATATGTTAGATGTTTATGCTGATGTCATTGAAAATCTATTGGCTATTCCAGTATTAAAAGGTCAAAAGACCAAAAAAGAACAATTTGCTGGAGCAGAAGCAACCTATACAGTAGAAACTTTAATGCACGATGGTAGAGCTTTGCAAGGAGGAACATCACATTATTTTGGGCAGAATTTCACCAAACCATTTTGTGTAAAATTCCAAAATAGAAATGGGGAGCAAGAATATGGTTATCAAACTTCATGGGGCGTTAGTACAAGGCTAATTGGAGCAGTTATTATGGCACATGGAGATAATCGAGGATTAAAATTACCACCATATGTAGCACCAATTCAAGCAGTAATTGTTCCAATTGCACAACAAAAAGAAGGTGTATTAGAAACAGCTAACAAGATAAAACAAACATTATCTAAAAAGTTTAGAGTAGAATTAGATAGTAGAGATAATTATACAGTAGGCTATAAGTTTAATGACTGGGAAATGAGAGGAGTACCAGTTAGAATTGAAATGGGACCAAAAGAAATCGAACAAGGAGAAGTAATTTTAACAAGACGTGATACCTTAGAGAAAATGCCTGTTAAAATAGAAGAGTTGGAAAAAACATTAGAAAACTTACTACAAAATATTCAACAATCTATGTTTGAAGCTTGTAAGAAGAGAAGAGAGGAAAAAACGACAGTTGCTTTGAATATGGAAGAGCTAGAAAAGAATTTAAATGATAATCAAGGATATGTTAAAACAATGTGGTGTGGCTTACAAGAATGTGAAGATAAGGTAAAAGAAGTGACTGGTGCACCATCTAGATGTATGCCATTTGAGCAAGAACATTTGTCAGATACATGTGTATGTTGTGGTAAAAAAGCAGATAAGATGATAGTTTGGGGAAGACAATATTAGTCTTCTCTTTTTTTAATAATCAATTAGTTTGACGATGATTACTAGTATAAACTTGCTAAATTTCACAAAAAGGACACAAAGAAAATATTAATCCATAACAATAAAATAATACTATCTAGCATATACTAAATACAAAGAGAGGTGTAAAGGCTAGATGAAACAGAAAAAGAAAAAGGGAAACAATTTAATAAAAGTAGAAAATTTCATGGATTACAATCACACATTAAAAGTAGAAGAAAAAACTTTTCAAAAATTAATGTTTATTTATTCCATAGCCATTCGAGAATTAGAAACCAAAATAGGAATTTTAAAAGATGAATTTGAAACATTTTATAATTATAACTTAATTGACCATATAGACACAAGGGTAAAAACAACACAAAGTATTATACAAAAAATGAAAAAGAGGAATATACCACTTACTTACAAAAACATGATTGAAAACATAAATGACATTGCAGGAATTAGAATAATATGCCCATTAAAAAAAGACATATTTTCAATCAAAGATATCATAAAAAACATACCTAATATTAATATTTTAAAAGAAAAAGACTATGTTACCAATCCCAAAAAAAGTGGTTATTCTAGTTATCATATTATTGTAGAAGTACCAGTTACCCTGTCACAACAAAATATCTATGTTAAGGTAGAAGTACAAGTTCGAACAATTGCCATGGATTTTTGGTCTACATTAGAACACAAGATGAAATACAAATCAGAAGAAGAACTTAGCAAAAAAGAATCAAAAGAATGGATTAATTGTGCAAAAATAATTAACAAATTAGATAATAAAATGATGTTATTAAATGGATAAAGTTCCGAAAAGTTGCCAAAAAAATACATTTTTGGCAATATTTTATTTGATTTTTATTATTTTTAAGTTACTGTTACTTAGAACTATTTTTTATTTAGGTGGGATAATTAAATCAATATTTAGAAGTTTTGAATGTGACCGTAATAGCTTTAGAAATACTTAAAATACAGCAAGAAAGGGTCCTGTTTTCGGGTATAGTTCTGCTGTATTTTTA
>JAAWGB010000064.1 GCA_022795075.1 Clostridia bacterium
GTTCTCTTCTTTCACGCTGACGACCGCGGCTGTGTGGAAGCCGGGACGGCGGTTCGGCGGCCGCGAATCCGCCGCGGCGCTCCGAGGTAACCTTTTCTAGATTATTACTATGTGGTGTGCATAAGCCTAAATGTGTATTGGTTGCATAGGTATTGCACCTCAAATAAAATGTTGTTTTGTTTGGGTGTTTTTGTGGTACTAAACTTAATTTTTTGCCACATTCCTTACAACATACTAACCCTTTTAGTAGCCAATCATAACTTTTTACTCGTGTTGATGTTCTGCTTTTTATCATATCTTGTACTATATTAAAAGTTTCTTCGTCTATTATTGGTGTGTGCATACCTTTTTTAATTATTCTATCTTCTTTTGGCATTATCATTGTTTTCTTGCTTTTATAGTTTATCTTTTTTGTGTTTCCATTTGATACCCAGCCAAGATAAGTTACATTTTGTAATATTCTTTTTACTGTGTTTCTGTTCCAACCTCGTTTTATTCCATCTTTTCTTGTATGTGCATTTCCTACAATTTCTGATGGTACTAGAGTTCTTTCATCTGTTAGTATTTTTCCTATTTCTGTTGGTGTCATTCCATTTCTTGTTAACATAAATATTCTTCTTACAATTGGTGCTATGTCTTGGTCTATTACATAATGGTTATAGTCTAATGGATCTTTTTTGTATCCATAAGTTGGATATGTTGTCATTACTTTTCCTTCTTTTGCTCTTGTTTTCTTTCCATTTCTTACTTTTCTTGATGTATCTCGTAAAAACCATTCATTGAAAAATGCCTTAAATTGTACCATTTCTTCTGATGTTTCAATATGTCCTGTGTCTATGTCATCTGTTACTGCTATAAATCTTACACCTTTTTCAATAAAAAATTCTTCTAAATAGTATGATATTTTGCTTGATAATCTTCCAAACCTAGATAAGTCTTTGACGGCTATTAAATTAATTTTCTTATTTTCAATGTCCTTTATCATTCTATTAAAGTCTGGTCTGTCGAATGTTGCTCCAGAAACTCCATCATCTGTGTAGTCGTCATATACTTGTATGTTGTTGTCTTTACAAAAGTTTCTTAAAAATAGTTTTTGTGTGCTGATACTACCACTTTCTTGTTCATCTTCTTTTGTTTCTATTACTTCGCCATTACCAACTTCAATATTTTCATTGGATAATCTTTCATATAATCCTGCAATATATTTTTCAGGATTTGCTATTGTTATCATTTAAACCTCTCTTTCTAATAACAATAGGTTTCCTCCTATCCAATTTACAACTGAATTATACAATTTATATAAAAATATTTCAACTCATATTTAAAAATTTAGGATAGTTTATATGTAAAAAATACATACAAACTATCCTATACAACTATTTATTATTAACTTTTTCAATTAAATAATTTATAAATGCTTCTTGTAGTTTTTCTTGTATTGTTTTAGCATTTTCATCAAATACTTCTTTTATTTTATATTCTTGTTTCATAAAATACCTATTCCTTTCCTGTGAATAGCTATTTATGGTTATAAATTCAGTTATTTTTGTTTATTAACCTATTGCTATTCAACATATTTTCCAAAATTCTTGATTAATAAAATCATTCTTAATACCTCTTTCTAAATTAGAGTAAAAAAATACACCTTGATTGTTTCAAAGCATACAATTAAACACATATTTTATTACTCTTTATCATATTGGGATTTACAATATTACTAACTCTTTTAGGAACTGCATATCCAGCATTTATATTATATTTTAATACTAAATCACTACTATTTTTATCATAGTCATAAGCACTTCTATTGCAGTTTACAAATTGTAAATCATTTTCTTTCTTTTTAGTAGATAAATATTCATTATCTCTATTTATCTGTACTAATAATTTTTGATATTCTTGCTTTTCCTCTTTTTCCTTTTTTCTTCTATTTTGTGCATATATTCGTTTTTGAGTTTTGTTCTTTTCTTTGTTTTCTTGCCTTCTTGTTTCTTTCTCTCGAATATATCTTGAATCTTTTTGAATTATCTTTGTTATATATGGCATACCGACTTTTAATTTCTTTGCTATATCTACTGGTCTTAAATGTTCTGTAAAGAATAATTCAATTATTTTCTCTTTTGTCCCTTTGCTGTCTAATTTGTGTTTTATTTTTCTCACCCTCTTTCTTTTTTAGATTCTCTATTCCAACAAACTACAATTTCACACCTACAAATTAAAACAAAAATATACAAATCAAATTACTTTACTGTGTTGTTAATAGTCTGTTTAAAATCTTAAACACATTGCTATTATAATCATTTCTCAAAATCTAGTGAATTTTTATTCTACAGCTTTTAGCAATTAGTTTTGAAGAAAATATTGTAATTATATTAGTATTATAGTATAATAAATATAGAATATCAATAACAATTTATTATTTTTATTAAATTGTTTATCGTTTTTAAATATAATTTTTATTTTAGAAGGGAGATAAATTTGTATGGAACTACCAGAAGTAACCTTTTTTAACGATTTCTACTTTTGGTTTAATACTGAAACAAAAAAAGAATATTATGCTACACCTTTATATTTTTATAAAGCTGATTTCCATTTAGATACTGAAAATAAATTAAGAGATGTGTATTATAAAGAAAATGAACAAACAGATAATGGCTTAAAGCATCCTGCCTCTTTATACTTTCCATTTTACGAAAAATTTGGATTAATGCTATTAAGATTTTTAAATGCTGACTTGTCTAACTATGAAATGGCTAATAAAACTTTCTTTTATGCTTATGGTTTTGAGGTATTAAGAGATTTAGATAAGGATTATAAATTTGAATTAAGTAGTAATTATGGAAGTAATGAAAATTATTTAAAGACTACTACTAAAATATTTGAAGATTTACAAGAAAACTTACTAGATTTACAACAAGAACTAATAAAAGCAGTTACCTATATCTATAACTTAAATAACAATAGTAAATTAGAGAAATATACATATACTGAACGATATGCAGTTTACTTAATAAAGAGAATGGGAAAATTACATACATATTATAAAAATGACTTTGTTATGAGAGATAGTTACTCAAAGAAATATCAAGAATTTTGTAATAAAAATGAATATGATATATTAGAATCTTTACATACTAAAAATATGTTTATTTCAATGAGTGATACTCATAAAAGTAACGATTTATCAAGTATTTGCTATGCTATACTTGATGAACTATCAAAAACACCTAACTATCCAATTAAAAAATGTCAAAATTGTGGAATGTACTTTATTCCAACTTCAAAAGTAGATGAAATTTATTGCGACTATCCAAAAGAAAATTCAAAAACTTGTAGAGATTTAGGTGCTTTTCAGTCTTATACTGAAAGATTAAAGCAAAATAAGGCTATGGGAGAATATAGGAGAACATATCAGCAAAAATTTATGCAAGTTAGAAAAAATAAAGATAATAAAGAAGTTTCTAAAAATTTTGAAACTTGGAAAAAACAAGCTAAAGAAAAAATAAATGCTATGAAAAAAGGCAAACTTACTGAAGATGAGGTTTACAAGTGGATTTTGAAAAATAAATAAAATTCAAAATAGGATATAAAAAGTAGGCTTTTTATAATTAGCTTACCTTTTTATATCCATTATTAAAATTACATTTTCATCTTTTTAGCATTTTTGTCATCTAAAAATCCAAAACTTTCATACATTTTCATTGCAATAGGATTAATTGTACTTAATTTAAATCTTCTAATTCCAATTTCTTTGCCAAATTCAATACATTTTTCAAATACTCTTTTTTGATATCCCCTTTGTCTATAGTTTTCTTTTGTAAAAACACTTGTAATATAGCCAACTTTACAACTTAAATCATCTGCTTGTGGAAAGTACTTGAAAATAGTTAATCCACAAATTGACACTAATTCTTTGTTTGCATACACTCCATACATAAATAAATCTTTATTTAAATTTTCTTTCAAAAATTCTCTAGTTCTACTAATTAAAATATCTTCATCTATTCCTAAATTATTTTTAAAATCAACTTTTTGTAATGCTATTCTTAATGGAATTATATCTTCAATATCTTGTTTATATAATTTTTTTATTTCAATATTATCCTTTTTTTCTTCACTCTGTATCATTATATATACTCCTCTTTTCTTCTTAAATAAATTAAATAATAAGCTAGCCAAATTTGAAAAATCAAAAAGAAAGCTGATAAACCAAACATATACTTTAATCCTATTTCATACATCACACCACATAAAAATACACCAACAGCTTCTCCCAAATATCTAACTACATATCTAAAGTTAGTAAATGTTAATTGATATTTATTTTCAACTCTATTTATATAATATCCATCACATATATTTTCGTATGATGTTGAAATAAGTATAGACCAAGTCATAGCAATTAAAGTAATGATTATATTATTAGATAAAAATGCTAACACATAAGAAACAAATCTTATTCCAAATTTTATTGTAATAGTTATATAATCATTTTTTGGAGTAAAATATTTTAGTGCCAAGATTCCAATTAAATCTGCCAATAATCCTACAATTAATAAATAATTAGTTGATTGGCTATCCGTAAATTCAAAATAATTTGTTAGTGTTAACATTTTTAATCCTAATGCTGTTGACATTGCCATTGCTCCTATAAAACTATATATAATATATATAACTTGCAATTTACTTTTCAATATATATTTTATTATAGAAATATTCCCACTTTGTTTGCTATCGATATTTCTACAAGCAGACATATTAAACATTACTATTATTGGGATTGCTAGAAATATAATTGAAATAAATAAACAAACATTATAATTGATTAAAATTCCTATAATATTTTTTCCAATTAATATCCCTCCAATTAAAATGCCTATATCTTTGAAAAGATATTCTGTCAATTTTCTTTTACTATAAATTGTATTATTTTTTACTATTGTTGTTATTAGTGGATATATGCTAGTTGTAACTAAATATCCTGTTAATACATCTAATACTACAGAAATATTAATTAAATTTATATTCCCTTTGTTATTCAGATTTAATAAAAATATTAAATTTAGAAATTTTATTATTAAAGAACAACTAACAAATCCTTTTAACTTTTCTAGTTTAATATATTTTCCTACAAACATTATACCTATTACACTAATTAATGTTCCAATACTAATTATATTACTAATATTTGTTGCTGAAAAGCCGTTATCTTGTAACCATAGTTGTCTAAAATTTTCCCATAATCCCATTGAAATGCTAAAAAAAGCTAACATTATTAATATTTGATTTTCACTTTTTATTTTCTTCATCTGTTACTCCAATTCTGTTTTTATTCCTATATCATTTTTTGTTTAAATTCGATATAATATTATCATAAGTTGGTATTTCTTGCAATATTTTATTTACATTTCCAAATCAAAATCATTTACTCTTTCCTCTTGTTTAAGTTGCTTTTCTGCATCTAAAAATGTATTTGTTTCTTTTTGAAAATCTCTAATTAAGTTATCTTCTGCACCCATATCAAACCTCTTGCAAATCCAATGTATAAATTTATCAATAGTTTCATAGAATTTATCTATTATTTTATTTAATCGGCTATTCTCTTTTTCTAAACCTTTTATTTTACTTTTATATTTCCATTCAATATCAAATTCCTTTTGCTTATACTCTGATTTAATGGTATCTACTTCTTTATGCAATTTTGCATTATCAGCTAGTATGGTATCTCTTTCCTTTTGGTATTTTTCTGCTTCTTCTATAACTTTTGTTTGTCTTGATAATTCCTTATGCAAATCCATATTATCTTGATATAAATTTTGGATTAAGTCATCTTTTGGTTTAATAATTTCTTCCAAAATTTTTTCATCTCTTTTCTTTGATAACCTGTTAATATTAATGTCTGTAATATTAGGAACATCTGGTAATTCTAATTTTATATTTTTTAGAGTTTCTTTTGTCTGTTCATAATTTGTTATATTTTTATATTCTTTCAATGTATAATGAACTCTGTCTGTTTCTTCTTTTGGTAATCCTCTTTGCAATTCAAACCCATTTGACACCATATATTCAAAAAAAGCATTTTGTAATTGTCTGTAACTATCTTTAGCTTTCCAAAATTCGCTACAAGCTAATTTATCAATAGGATTTCCTTTTTTATCTACTGTATGAACAACAGGTAAAAAAAGTAAGTGCAAATGAGGAGACTTCTCATCATAATGCACTTTTGCAGATAAAATATACTTTTCACCTAAATCTTTATACTCACAAACAAATTTATATGCAGTAGCAAAATATCTTTTTGTTTCTTCTTCGCCTATTCTTTTGAAAAAGTCATTATCTGATGTAATCATATATTCACAAGCTATATTACTTACTGTTTTTATTTGTCCTTTCAAATCATATTTCTTTAAAATTTTATCAAATTCTTTCACATAATTAAATTCTGGATCTTTTAATGAATAGTTTAGATGTGATTTTGTCCTCTCTATATCCTTGTTTGAATAGTGTTTATTCTTTCTTTCATCATGGCGATATACTGCCATTAAATTTTCTCTTTTGTATTTTGCATTTCTTATTATTGCATAACTCATATTTAACCTCCTTGCTCGTGTATATTCACACGAATAAAATTTCTTCTTTGAACTCGCTTAAAAGCACTTTTTCAAAATGTGCAGTAAACACACTACAACACTTTTTTAACGATATCGCTAAAAAGTGTTAGTGTGGCAGGGAAAAATAAATTTTTCCCCACACCCCTTTGCCTAAAAAATATCTACATATTTTTTAGGTTTTAGTTAAAATTGCTATTCGCAACTTTAACTAAAAAATCAGCTATCAAAGTAGTCTACCTACTCTAATAGCTGATTTTCTATATGCAAATGTCATAGCTTATACTAGCATATCTGCATTTGCATATAATTTAGTAAAATCATAGTTTTTATAATCTCTTTGTTCAAAGTTAGCTCTTGACTTTCTAAAATTTTGTTTTGCATTATTATATTTACTTATATTTTTATTATTATCCTTAAACTTTTCTTCAATAGGGGTATTGAAGTTTTGTTGGAGAGGGTATTTAACTTTTGTTAAATAGGTATTTTTATTTATTGGAATCAGTTTTCTCATTTCTACTTGTCTACTATTTTCTTTATAGATTAACTCTATACTAATATACTTTTTGTCTTTTAATGAATTTACTAATTTTGATACTTGGGTTATTGATATATTTAATAACTCACTTATGGTTTTGTTTGTTAAATAGCAATAACTATTTTGTTTACTCAAATACAAAATTATTGAATATATGATTTTTTCTTTATCACTTAATTTTTCATCTGTTAATATTTCTATTGGTATCCATATACCTTTCAAATTTAAGTTAGACATTCCCTCACCTTCTTTCGTTTATTCGCTTTATTTTTAACTTTTAGCCATTTTAAATTGTTTTAGTATAATTTTATATTTTTTAAATGTAGACAAAAAATTCCCATAAAAAAATTGCTTTGAACTTATTTTCTAAATTCAAAACAATTTTATAATTTTCTCGACAGTGTCGAGATTTTTTATTCTTCTTTATCTTTTAAATTTTTTCTTTGCTCTAATTGTATTTTAGCCTTTTCAATACTATCCAAAAACTTCTTTTCTATTATTTCTTTTGGGACATATTCAGTTAAATATTGTGCAACATGTATTCCACTATTATCTAGTTCTAATAATTGTGCCATCATATCACTTTTTGTTGCACATAGTATAATTGCAATTGGTGATTCTTCTCCTTCTGCTCTTTCATACTTATCAAGCCATTTTAAATATAATTCTACTTGTCCCTTATGTTCTGGTCTAAATTTGTCTAGTTTTAATTCTATAACTACCAATCTTTTCATTTTTCTATGATAGAACAATAAATCTATATAATAATCCTCTCCATCTATTGTAATTCTCTTTTGTCTAGCTAGAAAAGCAAAATCATTTCCCATTTCTAAAATAAACTTTTCTAATTCACTTATAATTGCATTTTCTAAATCTTTTTCGCTATAAGTATCTTTTAAATCCAAAAAGTCTAATATGTATGGATCTCTAAAAAATAAATTTGTAGTCATCTTATTTTCACTGCTTAACAATTGCAAATCATTTATTATCGTTTCTTCTGGCTTTTTAGATATTGCCGTTCGTTCAAATAATGCTGACCCTATTCTTTCTCTTAATGTTCTTACTGACCAATATTCATTTGAACACATTGTTGCATAAAATTCCCTTTTTATTTTATCTTGTACTTGCAAAAGTTCAACAAAATGTGACCAACTCAATTTTCTCGACAGTGTCGAGAATTTTTCAAAATCAGTGAAATATTCATAAAACTTTAACATTCTAAATAAATTTGCTCT
Organism: Clostridia bacterium; assembly: GCA_022795075.1. GTDB lineage: Bacteria > Bacillota > Clostridia > TANB77 > CAG-508 > CAG-269. The sequence goes on from JAAWGB010000064.1 coordinate 8,382, forward strand.
ACTATATCCTCTACCATATTCAATAGTCAGTTTTTGACTTAATTTTTTTATTACAGCTTTTCCATATTCTGCCTTTTGATTATTTAAAACATTATCTGTTATATCTTTTCCTATATTCCAATATAATAAGGTCATTTCATCATTTACTTTAGTTGCTACATTTCTTTTGGCATTTTCTATCAAAGTCACTATTCTGTTATATAAATCATCTATATTGATATTATCTACATTTTCTAATTCGTTCATATCTCCCTCTTTCTAATTATGCAGATGGTGTCTGCACAATTTATTTAACTATATTGAAGTTATTATAGCATTTATTTTCAGTTTTTTCATTATAAATTCAAAAAAAGATGACATTGCATTATTATTTTTTACAATTCATCTTTTAAATATGTGAAAATTTTTAAATTACTAAATTGTTTGTAGGAGGAAACCTTTGCTATTACTACATTTTAATTTTTCGTCATAAGAGAATATTATTGTAATGACTAAAGCAATTAAGGTAATACCTTGGTTCATAACTTCTGTTAATTTTGTTACTTTTTTCATATTTTTCATTCCTTTCTTGTTATTTTTTTTAATATATTTTAGCATCAAATAAAAATTATGTCAATAAGTTATATTTTAACTTTTTCGAAAACAGTTACAGTTCACTAGGTATCATTCAAACTTACAAAAGATTACAATAACAATATTTATCAGGATTTGAATGTGACCTAAAATAGCTTTAGAAATATTTAAAATACAGGTGAAAGGGTCCTGTTTTCGGGTATCGTTCAGCTGTATTTTTAATATTTCTTAGCGTCATGTAGGGTAAC
>JAAWGB010000065.1 GCA_022795075.1 Clostridia bacterium
TGCCCTTTTTCAAGGGGATTTAAGAGAATTTGGAGAAATCCAAAAGTTATAAATTATGCTATTTTTCAATAAAAATGAAAAATAGCATAATTTTTTTGCATTCTAAAAAATTCTATAAAATATGCTCATTTTCTTCAACAAAAAATTTCAACAAAACTTTTTCAAGTTCAAAAAAAGCTTCAACAAACTTCAACAAAAAGATTTTTTGCTAAATATCAATAGTTTTCAAAGTTCTTCAAATTAAAAGAAAGGAGAACTTATTCAAATGGAATTTATCCCATATAAAGCTAATGAATGTTTTGAACATCTATATTATCAAATACCTATGGAATTATTCTTTAATAAAAATTATAAAGATAAGCTAAATTCGGATAGTAAAATTCTTTATGGATTTTTATTAAACAGATTAACTTTATCTAGAAAGAATAATTGGTTTGATGAAGAAGGTAATGTATTCTTAATATTTACTAGAAAAGAAGTTCAAGAATTATTAAATTTATCAGATAAAACTGCTACAAAAGCATTCAAACAATTAAAAGAATGTAAATTAATATATGAGAAAAAACAGGGATCTACTAAACCTAACTTAATTTATGTAGGAAAAATAGAACATGATAAAAATCTTATGAAAGTGATTCGTAAAAATTACGAGTCAAGAGTCGGAAAAACTACGAGTCATGACACGGAAAATTTACGACCTAACTATAACAATAATAATTATAACTATAAAGGAAAGAACAAATATAGTTTTCAAAATTATGAACAAAGGCATTATGATAATTTAGATTTTTTATATGCAAATAATTTGCATGAAATATATGAAAATTAGAAAAAAGGAGAAGTTAGATATGGAAAGTGAAGAATTAAAAGAAAGATTAATTGATAAGAAAACAGGAATTGAATATATAAAAAAAGGTGATTATTATTTTCCAAATCTAGTTGATTCAGCTAGTGTAAAAGCTAATGAACTTGGTAAATATGGGAAGTTAAGATTAAAGTATTTATTAGAGCATAAAAAAGCAGAATATACTTGTTTTTGGCTTGATAATAAATTAAGAAGTCATTTATTAGAAATAGATAAAACAGCCAATGAAAGATTTAATTTATTAATGAAACAATTTACAGAACAAGAAAATATAACTGAAGAATTAAAAGCAACTAATCAAATGGAATGGGTTTGCAGAATGAATAATATTAAAAATCGTGTTGAAGAAATTATATTTAATGAACTAATTTATGTTTAATCTTATGTTTTTTTAGGTGGTAAAGAAGCATACTTTTTCTTAAAAAAATAGGTATTTTAAAGTGAGTACTTTGTAGATTTCTTGAATATGCAAGCAACGTATTTGTACTCACGCCACAAATACCAACAAGAATGGGACAAGTCCCAAACCCTAATAAGAAAAAACAGAAAGTGAGATGAAAATTTATGAGAAATAGAAATATAAAAATCAATGTGTTTTTAAATGAAGATGAAAACAGAATTTTAGATGAGAAAGTAAAAAAATCTGGATTGAATAAATCAGAATTTTTTAGAAAAATAATTTTAGACTATCAGCTAAAAGAAAAACCAGATGAAAAATTTTATGAAATACTTTCACAACTTCGAGGTATGGCAACAAACTTAAATCAAATGGCAAGAACTTATAATAAATATCAAGGATATATGAGAGAAGATAAAATCAATCCTTTATTAAATCAAATACAAAATTTTATACTAGCATTACAAGAAGTTTATCTTATACCACAAAAGGAAAAGAATGTAAGTGGGTGGTAATAGATTATGGCTGTAACAAAAATATGGAAAGTAAAAGAAAGATTAGATGCTACAATAGAATATGCAGTAAATCGGAGAAAAAACAGAAGAAAAATTATATGTATCAGGTATAAATTGTATGCCTGGTACTACTCTGCAAGAAATGAGAAATGCTAAAAAACAATTTTTCAAAACAACAGGAATACAATGTTTTCATGGAGTACAATCATTTGTAAAAGGAGAAGTAACAGCAGAACAGGCACATGAAATTGGAATAAAACTTGCTGAAGAATTATGGGGAGATAAATTTCAAGTAGTAGTTTCTACTCATCTAAACACAGATAACCTACACAACCATTTTGTTTTAAACTCTGTATCATTTTTAGATGGCAAGAGATTTTGTAATACTAAGAAAGACTATGCATTAATGAGAAAAACATCAGATAAACTTTGCGAAGAATATGGATTGAGTGTTTTAAAGCAAGAAGAAAGATATAATAAATATGCTACAAGTAGTTTGTATAAAGAACTAATGAAAGATTCCATTGATTATGCAATAGCAAATGCTAAAGACTATAACGAATTTATTAAAATACTACAAGATTTAGATTGTATTGTTACAGATAAAAACGAAACATTGTCTATAAGAAGAGAGCCATATAAACGAAATACTAGAATTGAAAGGCAATTTGGAAATAATTACTCAAAAGAAAAAATTTATAAAAGAATATTAGAAACACAGCCTGAATATCCATATTCTCCAGATCCATATTTATTAGCTAGCAGAAGTTATGAAAGATATAACAATGAAAAACAAAAGCATTTGCAATTTAAAGGCTCTATTTCATATTTAATTTTTCACTATGAGAAATTACTTGGTATCAATATAGAAATCGTCTCAAAACCTAATATAACGAAAATGACACCAGAATTAATACAAGCTATTAAAAAAATGGATGAATTTTCTAAACAAGTTAGATTTGTATGTAAAAATAATATCAATACAGAACAAGAATTACTTGATTATCAAAAATTAGCTTATGAAAAAATTAACCCACTAAAAAGTGAAAGAGAAAATCTATGGAAAAAACTAAAACGAGCTAAAACAGAAGATGAAAAGGTAACTATCGAAAGTCAAATTGTAGAAATATCTAAAAAGATTACACCACTTGCTGAAGAAATAAAACATTGCAATAATATTACATTAAGGTTAGAAAAAATTAAGCAATTTGAATTTCATCAGAAATTGGAAAATGAGAAAAAAGAGTTTGAAAAAGAACAGACTAAAAAGAAGAAAGATAAAAATAGAGATAGGTAGGTTAATATATAAAACGATATATTGCTAAAATATACTAGCAAAAATTTAAATTTTGCTAGTATATTCTTATATTAGATTATAATTTTCTTTAGATTTTATCTATTAAGTCTTTAAAAAAATGTTTAAGTTTTTCTTGAGTTTCATTAAATAAATCCGTATTTATTTTAGGAAACTCTTCATTTCCGAAGATTCTATTTTCAATGTATTTTTTATAGCTTAGTTCTATTTGAACTGTTTCTACATTATCAGTAGCATATTTTCTTATGATATATCCACCACTATAAGGTTTATTTAAACTAGTCAAAAATCCTTGACTTTCTAAAGAATTTTTGACTAAATTTGTAAATTCAAAACTTGCAGTTTGCTCATTTCTATTACCTAAAACTATATTTCCTTCAATATCTTTTCCAAAACTATGTAAATCTATCAAATAGATTTTATTAAATTTTGTTAATTTATTATTTAAAGCATTAGAAATAGATTTATGATAAGGAATATAATAGTTTTCAAGTCTGTTATCAATTTCTATAGAATCTAGTGATTTTTTATACATTTCATAGTTAAAAGTTGTTTTAGTATAAACATAGTTTTTTATATAAGAGTCATTTTCAGAATTAGATATTTCTCTGTTTGGATCAATTACATATCTACTGATATTATTTATAATCGTTGTTATTCCTAAATCTTGTAAAAAATTATATAATTTAGGTAAATACCAATCCATATTTGCAAGTATAATATTATCAGCTAAATTATCTTTCATCTCTTTTGGTAAATATGTTCCACTATGAGGAATAGAAACAACTATTGGTATTTCATTTTTAGTTTCATTCCATATATCAAACTTATTCATACTTTACACCTTTTTTATATGTTATATTCTTTCAACTTTTCCATATATTTTTTAATACTTTCATCATTTATAGCTTCAGGAGATATACTACAATGTTCCATTATTTGTTTTTCGATTCCTAAAGAACAATCAATTAAATGATTAGCTTTTTCTTCATTAGACCATACCGATGATACTATATTTTTATATCTTTTTTTAACTTCTTCTAATCTTTCCCTTAATGATGTAACTCCATATGGTGCTACTCTTTGATCTGCATATAACAATATTTTCACATCATATCTTTCTGAATTTAAAGTTTCTTCACTTCTTTTTGAACTTTTTCTGTCTATAATGTCTACTTCATAATCTTTTAATCCTTCTTCTGTAGCTATTACTAAATTTATCTTATGAGAATCTCTACCATATTTATCTATATATTCTTTTCTTATTTTTCTAAATTTCTCATCTTCTATTTCATTATCTGATATTTTAGCCATATTACCCATATCATGTAATAAACTAGCTCGTATAATTGCCTCCCTATTTATTATTGTTTCATTCCAATTATCCATTATTAGATTACTACATGAAGCCACTCGTAACATATGCATTTGTAAATTTTCTGGTAAATGGTATTTATTATAAATTTCTATAATATTCATTTTCTATGCTCCTTAATTCTTATTCTTCATAATTCCAAATACTTAAATGTCCTTTTGTTTTAATTGGATTATCTAACACTTCAATATTTTCTAATACCCAAGCATACCTTCCCTCTTCATATTTGCCACAAATATACTCTCTATGATTATTATTTTTCATATCTTCTACATATTCTTTAGTCATATAAATACAATCAACCAAATTACACTTGCAGATAATATTGCCATAATTTAATGGAGTTTCTTTTACTAATTCCATAAATTCTTTATCTTCTCTCCACTCTTTAGGTATTTTTGTACTACTTGCATGAATGTATAATTCGCCTCTATAAGATGTTTTCCAACTTCTTGTTTCTACTTTCTTTATATTTTCTTTAATTAATGTTGCACATGGCTCTGTTAAACTTAATACTTTCATTTTCTCTCCAAACTATTTAATAATATTTCTTTGCTAATTTTACAGCTTCTTCTATTTGATTTTTACCTACTTCTCCCCAATTTAATAATTTTATTGTTTCTTTTGGAGATTTGAAAACTCTTTTATATAACTTTCCATTATCTAAATCAGGTCTATTTTCAAAAATTTCATCAATTTGAGCAATCATTCGTACTTGAGCATATGGTTTAATTCCATTATTTTCATCTACTAACTGATAACCTAACAAATGAATATTTTTTATTGTTATATTTGCTTCTTCTACAAATTCTCTTTTTAAAGTATCTTCTATAGATTTATCTTCTATTTCAGGTCTTCCTCCTGTTAATTTGTATATTCCATTATCTATTCTTAAAAATATATTTCCATCCTCATTAAAAACAATTCCATAAACTTGTTTTATTTCTATATCTTTTGGAAATTTTCCATTACACCATTTATAACTAATCATTAAATGTTTCTCCGTTTAAAATAATTTTTTATATTTCTTGACTTTTTCTATAAAACTAGAGTATAATAAAGATAGAAAGTAAGCAAACACAGAAATGTGTGTTGCCCAAAATTAATTGAGAAAAACACTACACTGCCTGCCAGCAAATGTGTAGTGCTTTTTTATTTTATATGCTTATTAACCCATTGTATGTATATAATACATAGCAAGGCTAAATTTATTGTTATTGAAATCATTAAACCTATTACTAGGAATGCAAAAATTTCTAACATAGCCTCACCCCCTAACTCTTGATAAGAAATCAAGGTTGAGGGCAACACACACATCTGCTAAACTTACTTTCTATGATAAGAATTTTATAACATTTCTTTTAAAATGTCTATAATATTTGCATAATTATTTATTTTTCTCTATCCATTCACAAAATTCTTCTTTAGTTATTTTATTTTCACGATATAACTTTAATTGTTCTCTTGCATCTTCTTTCCATGCAAGAAATTCTACTTTTGTTATTAACTTATAATCTTTATCTGCACGATATACTTGAGTTATTCTTCTTTGATACTCTCTTTTATATGTAAGTTCAGCAACATCTTCCACTATTTTATTATCATAAGCTTTACGGGAAGCATATGATTTACAATTTGGACTTCCATCTGCATTAGGTAATTCACAATAAACTTCTTTTCCAGAGTATTGTAAATAATATCTTCCACAATTTTGACATGTACTAATATTTCTTTTTGAGTTTTGTATCAAGTCACTTAATGCTAGAAATGCTAAAGCAAAATGTGATGAACTTTCATATATATAGCAAATAGGATTATCTTCTTCTTTATTAGCAATATCATATGCTAATTTTTCAATTTGCTCATTAGTCAAACTAGAAGGTACTTTCTCTGATAAACTTTTTCTAATACTTACATGTATTTGTGAAGAAAATCTTTCTAATAAATCAATAACAGCAGAATATGCCATGAATTTATAATATTTATCTAAATCTAAAAAGCTATTATTTTCATGTAAATCAAATACAAAATCAACCGTTTTTTTCATATCATTTTGAAATTTGATGTAATCAGTATTTATTAAATCATATGCTTTATTATAATAATCTAGAAATTTTTTTGTAGATGTATATCTAGTTTTATATTCTACAGGATATTTTTCTTTAATTTTATCTATGTAGTTAAGTCCTTCTAGTCCATAATAAACAAAGAAAGTTTTATATGCATTTTCTGGACTTGAAAAGTCAGCATTTAAAAAAGTCAGTATATAACTTCCATAAGCTGTATTAAACATTTGCTTAACCATTTTTGATTTTTTAGTATCTTGTTCTAAATCTAGTTCCACTTGATGAGAATATTCATTGTCTTCTTCAGCTAATGTAATTTTTGATTTGTGCAAAAACAATGTTGTATAATAATTTTCAATATTATGATGAGGATCAAAAATCATTGATATACTATCTTTTGGAACATTTACATTAAATAAATTCATAATTTTCTCCCTTATACTTGTGTTAGAAATTTAAAATATTTTTAAAAATTCATTGACATTTAAAATTTATTATAATATAATGCAAATGAACTTGAAAAACATTTATATATTTCTCACTTAATATTATAGAACTTTTTCTATATTCAGTCAAGAGGAATAATCAAAATAAGACGAAAGGAGGGAAATTTGTATGAGAACATTAAATGGTACAATATTTTTAGAGACGAAAGACATTAGACAAGCATTAAAAATTGGAAATAAGACATGTTTAGAATTATTTCATAAAAAAGATTTTCCAGCAAAAAAAATCGGTAAGTCTTGGCTTGTAATGGAACAATCTTTTAAAGAATATTTTCAAAATAATGAAATTACACATGATTAAACAAAAAAGAAGATTTAAATAAGCCCATTTAAACCTTCAAAAAACATTTTAAATCTCAAATCACAAGGATTACCTTGCATAAATGTTTCTGTATGTATTATAACATTAAAAAACTTAAAAAAGCAAGGTATTTCCTAAAATTTTAAGAAAGGACGGAAGTACATTGAAAATTAAAGGAATAACATCAGGAACTTATTTATTAAAGAGAATTAAAGATAAAAACACAAAATTATCTAGTAAAGAAATCTGTAATAGCTGTAAGTTAAAAAACACTTGCAAATATAGAAATATTAGTAAGTTTGAAAATGGTAAAGTATTTAACAACAATGTAGAATGCGAGTATTTTTATTTTATCATAACACCTAAAGCAGTATTAACAATAGGCAGAGATACAACTACAGGAAAAACAATGACAAAAACTTTTGTTGGAAAAGATGAAACGGAAGCTTTTAATAAAGCTTTAACTGAAAAATTAAAATTGGATCAAAATGGAGGAATTAAAATTATTACCAAAAGCAATAAAACGATAGTTGATTTAGTAGAAAGTGTATTAAAAGAGGATTTCAAGTTAGGCAAAATAAAACAAGCTACTTTTAAAAGAAAAACTGATACATTAAAGAAACTGCAAAAAGAAAAATTTACTAATATACCTATAACAAAGGTAAAAAGAGAAGATGTAATCAAATATTTAGAAAGTTTAAAATCATATTCTAAAAGTACGATAAAGCAAACCTATGAACTAATATGTATGGCGTTTGGACAAGCAACTTATGAAAGTATAATAACAGACAATTTTATGACTGGTTGGAAAAGGGTTGAAAAACCAAAAAGCGAATATAAAAGCCATCATAGAAAATCTCTAACTATAGAAGAACAAAAGAAATTAGTAGATTATCTAAATTCTGTAAGCTATGAAAAATGCCCTAATAAATATTTATTTTTGTTATTATTAACTACAGGAATGAGAATAGGCGAGGCATTAGTTTTAGATTATGAAAAAGATATTGATTTAGCAAATGGGAAAATCTATATAAGAAAGACTCAAACTAAGAATATTAGTGGAAAAGTAATAATTGGAGAAACTGCTAAAACCGAAAATGGAGAAAGAACTTTAACTATGACAAATATAAGTAAACAAATAATTGAGTCAGCATTAGAGCATAAAATAACAAATAAAAATCATTTACTATTTTGTAAAGAAGATAAGACCATGCATATAGAAAATTCTATCAATAGTAACTTAAAAAGAATTGCAATAAAACTTGGAATTGGTATATATGAAGAAGAAAATAGAAAAGGTCAATTAGTCCAAAAGACGGATGTTCATACTCACTGCCTAAGAGGAACATTTGCAACAAGATGTGCTGAAGCAAAAATTGCACCAGCAGTTCTAAAAAAGATTTTAGGTCATTCAGATATTACAATAACTATGCAATACTATGTTGATGTGGATAGTGAATTTGAAAGCTCTGAAAATAAAAATGTTGAAGATTATTTAAT
>JAAWGB010000066.1 GCA_022795075.1 Clostridia bacterium
GATAGCACAAATAACGATATAACACCTTTTAAAGCAATTATGAATGACTACTATGCTAAGGATATATCAAAGAAAATTAGAAGTGTCTATAAGGAAAAGCAAAAGAATGGAGAGTATATGTGCAGCATTCCAGCATATCGGATATAAAAGGCATCCTAGCATAAAAAATAAGCTAATTGTAGATGAACAAGTAAAAGATATTGTAGAGAAAATATTTGATATGTATGCAAATGGACATGGAAGTTGCGAAATAGTAAATTACTTGAATTCCAATAAATATTTGTCACCTACTGGTTATAGAAAAACTAGTTTGGTACAAGATAAGACGTGGTCGAAATCTTTGATTTCGTGTTCACGGCTATATGCAAGCGAAGTCGCATGAAAACAAAATAAATTATGACTGGAATGAGGTTACCTTATGCAATATGTTAAAAAACGAAGTGTATATTGGAAACACAGTCCAAAATAAGAAATCCGTTGTTTCATACAAAGTACATAAAATAAGAACAGTAGAAAAAGAAAAGCAAATAAGAGTAAATGATACACATGAAGCAATCATTGATAAAGACACATTTGAGAAAGTACAATGTATTCTTGAAAAAAGAGGAACAAATACAAAACTAAAATATGATTACTTATTAAGAGGACTACTTTACTGTTATCATTGTAAAAGGAAACTGCAAATTGTACTTAAAAAGAATTCAAAAAGAAATGCAAAATCACATCCATATATAACTTGCAGTGACCATAAAAAAAGAGGTTGTTATCCATTAAGTATTAACTATGAAAAGTTTGAAAAGCATATTATTTATGTTGTAAAAAAAATCTGCCAGATATATGCAGACAAAGAAATTTTTTATTCAATCTATCAGAAAAATCAAAATAAAACACTAGATATTCGAGATGGATATAAAAAGAAACTAGAACAAATTGATAAGGCAATATTAGAGATAAATAACAACTTAGATAAGATGTATATGGATAAATTGCAGGGAATCATTCTTGAAGAAGATTACATTAGAGTATCACAAAAATGTATATTTGACAGGACAAATTTAGTGAAACAAAAAGAAGAATTAGAACAAAAGTTAATTGGAACAGAAGAAAAAATAGCTACTCAAAACAAAACAGCAGAAGAAAAAGAATTAAATGAATTAATAGAAAACTTTTTAAAATTAGAGCAAATAGATAAAATATATTTATATAGGTTAATCAATAAAATAGAGATTGATAAAGACAAAAATGTATATATCTATTTTAACTTTTCAAAACTAAATTCTATTCATGAAAGACTAGGTGAATTTTTCAAAATAAAAGAATTAATTGAATTAGAACAAATACAATCCAAAAGCAGTTAAAACGAATATAAAAATTCCTTAAAAGTTGATGAATGATTATTTTTATGATACTATTGTCTAAAAATAAAAGAGGTAAAATTATGAGTAAAAAACGTAAAAATAAGAATCAGAAACTTTTTCAATTTATAGTTTCAATAGTATTATTAATTTGTATTATGGTTATAGGGTATATAGACCCAAATATACAAAATTTAACTACAAATAATACAGAAAATATAATTCCCAATACACAAACAAGGTTTGATCTATCTACTATTCCAGAGTATTCATCAAAGCCTTATGTAGAAATAAACAACAATATTCCATATTTTGCAGAAGGAGATTATACTACAACTTCTTTTGAAAAATATAGTGAATGGGATTACCTGGGTAGAAGTGGGGTTGCCTATGCTAATATAAGTAAAGAAATAATGCCAAAAGAGAATGAAAAACGTGGAGAAATAGGAAACATTAAAGACCTTTCTGGGTGGGTACAAAAAAGATATGATAATGTAATTAAGGATAAGTATTTGTATAATCGTTGTCACTTAATAGGTTGGCAACTTGCGGGAGAAAATGATAATAAAAAGAACTTAATTACAGGAACAAGATACTTAAATACAGAAGGAATGTTGCCATTTGAAAACAAGGTAGCAGAGTATATTGACGAAAATGAAAGTAATCATGTTTTATATCGAGTAACACCTATATTTAAAGAAAACAATCTTCTGGCAAGTGGAGTGCAGATGGAGGCTTGGTCTATTGAAGATAACGGTAAAGGAATTCATTTCAACATTTATTGTTATAATGTGCAACCAGGAATTATGATTGATTATGCAACTGGTGAAAGTTATCAAGAATAACAAAAAGTTATAAAAACTATTGTAAATTTATATATAATAGTATATAATCACTCTAATTTAAATCTTACTACTATATATCAATAGTAGAATTTCCAATATTAAAATAAAATCAAAAAGGAGTGGTTATGTATTGAATTTAGGCATTGTAAATAACTTATTTAATAATTTAAAGGAGAATAATTTTGTAACAAATTTTATGAAAGAGCTATCAAATTATTTAGAAAATTCTATTACAAATAACAATAAAATATCTAATGCTGATTTTAGTTTCAATAATATACATTTAGGTAACTTAACACTTTATGGAGAAAAGATAATTGTTAGATATAGGGATAAAATGTTAAGCCAAAGAGCAGAAATATTGCAAAAATATAGTGATAATACTAAAGAAAAGGGAGAAATGTATTATATCTATGATATAAATTCTAATGATAGTAAATCTTTTAATTTATGTATTTGTGAGCTAGAAAAAAGCCATGAAGTAATTACAAAAACAAAAGAAGAATTACCAGAAGGTGTTACTGTTCGGAAGTGTATTAAGAAAACAAGACATAGGTTTTGTATTAGATAATGAGGGGACAAATTACGTGGCAAGAGAAATAAATACAATGATTAAAGAAAAAATAAAAGAACAACGTGAATATTTAAATAGCAAGAGAATTGAAGGACATACTTATGAAGTGGGCGAAAAATATGATGGACGAATATGGTTATATGATAGAGATAATGTTACAAATGGTGGTATAGACGGAATTGAAGAAATTGAATTTCCAAAGGAGTTATATCAAGAGGCTAAAGAAGGAGATTTATTCACATATCAAAATGGAGAATATAAAAGAAAGTAAAATCAAGTGAAGTCTTGTTAAACAGCACTTACGAGACTTTGTAAATTGGTTGGTAGTTTTTTAAATCCACCCCATTCAAATTTGCTTTCCAACCGACTTGGAAAAGGAATACTAGAAAATTGATTAGCTATATGTAAAGCTTTTTGATAACTAGGAGAAGTAACTAATATGTTTCCAGTTACTAAATCAACGCCATCTGGATTTACCATTGGCATAATATAAATAGAAGTAGAATTAAACAGACTTCTTACAGAGTATCCATAAAGATTAGAATTTCTGATGTAGGAAACACAATAATCTTCTATGAATTTCATTAAGACTGGTGTAGTAATCCATTCATTAGCATGAATAGAGGCAGAGTAAAATACTTTTTTAGGACCACGTCCTAATTTAATTACATATAAAGGTTTACCTAGTACACTGTTTCCAACTGTTTGAACATTTAAAAAAGGATAGGTTCTTAATAATAAACTTAAGTTTTGTCTTAATGTATCAGAAGTATAAGCGGTATTAGTAGAAACAATACTCATAATCATCACCTAGAATAGTATATGATTTTATGAAGAAAATGTTGATAAAGTATAACAAATATAGTATAATAAATAAGGTATATGGGGATGCAATGGTTTCGACATATTATTAGAAGAATAGATTGCAAGTAGTGGATGTTCGCTTCGGCCACTTAAAAAAAGCGAGTTTTAAATATAAATGCTGATAATAATGAATTAGCATTAGCTGCTTAAGATGCAGTTACGCTTTACTAAAATGCCCCACGAATTTTTGTAAAGTGTCATAGATAGTGGGAAACAAAGCTACTTTTGCTTTTGGAGTAGTAGGTATTTTTAAAAGCTAGTCTTGTTTTAACCTGTTTATCGGTGAAAACAGGATGAATTTAATAGATAAACTAAACTTGTAGAAGTCTATTTGGAAAGTATTATGGACAGGAGTTCGATTCTCCTCATCTCCACCAAGTTATTGTATGAAATGGAAAGAACCTAAAATTTTAATGTTGATACTGTATTGGAAAAGGAATCAACAAAGATACTTCCCTTGTGTAAATTTTATTGCAATTTATTTAAAATATGATATACTTTAATAAATTGATTAATATTTGAGTAATTGTTTAAGAAACTAAAAAATTAACTACTTTAATATGTCATATATAATATTGATAATAATTAGGAGGTAATATGAGATTTTTTATAGATACAGCTAATATAGAAGAGATTAAAAAAGCAAATGAGATGGGAATTGTTTGTGGGGTTACTACAAATCCATCACTAATTGCAAAAGAAGGTCGCGATTTTAAGGAAGTCATAAAAGAAATTACTTCTATTGTTGATGGAGCTATTAGTGGAGAAATTAAAGCAACCACAGTAATTGCAGAAGAGATGATTAAAGAAGCAAGAGAAATTGTAGGTATTCATCCTAATATGGTAGTAAAGATTCCTATGACAGCAGAAGGACTAAAAGCTGTAAAAATTTTATCACAAGAGGGAATTAAAACAAATGTAACTCTTATATTTAATGCAACACAAGCTTTATTTGCTGCAAAGGCAGGGGCTACTTATGTGTCACCATTTTTGGGAAGATTAGATGATATAGCAACAAATGGAGTTAACTTAATAACAACTATTTCTAATATATTTAAAGCACAAAATATTAAAACAGAAATTATTTGTGCAAGCATACGTAATCCAGTACACATAGTTGATTGTGCATTAGCTGGTGCAGATATTGCAACAGTTCCATATAAAGTTATAGAGCAATGTATTAAACATCCATTAACAGATGCAGGTATTGAAAAATTTAAGAAAGATTATATGGCTGTTTTTGGAGAATAAATAGAATACCTAGAGTCTTAATGGATTCTAGGTGACTATTTTGAATGGAAAAATGAAAATAACAAATTTATAAATGCGGATGTAATTTAGTGGTAGAATGTCATGCTTCCGACCTGATAGCGCGGGTTCGATTCCCGCCATCCGCTCCAACGACGTATCTGTTCGAACTAATTGAACAGATAGATACAAAAATCAATCAGTAAGGAGTACTTCCAATAAGGACATTTATTGGTAAAGTACTCCTTTGAGGTTTACAGTATAGTTTAAAACCTATGCTGTTTTTATATTTTTAATACTTTGCTGAAAGGCATTTTCTAATTCATATTCATTTAGTGGAATACCTATTATTCCAACTCCTGCATAGTAAATGTCTATTTGTTGATATTTCTTACCGTTCAACTTAGTTTTTTCATATACATATATTTTATCAATTAATTCATTTACAATTTCTGGTGTTAGTTCTTTAATTTCAGTATATTTCTTAACTTTATCAATAAAAGTTGTTAAATCAATTTCTTCTTGTTTAGTTTTATCAATAGTAGTAGATAATTCATTAATTTTTTCTTTTAAATCTTTTTGTTCTTTTTCATAGTTTAATGATAAAGTTGCAAATCTATCATCAGTAATTTTACCAGAAATGTTATCTTCATAAATATGCTGTATCAATTTGTCAATATCTTTTACTCGTTTTTCATATTGTGATAATAATTTTTTATTAGTAATATCTTCTTTTCGTTGTTCTTCTAGTGAAGTTGCCAGTTTTTCTTTTATAAACAAATCTTCATAAGATGAAATATAAGATATTACTTGTTTAATATTATCTAATATTAATTCTCGTAGTACAATATCCTTTATATTATGACTAGTACAAGATTTTGTAGAATTATTTTTATAGTTTGAACATCTATAAAAATCTTTATCTGGTGTAAAATTATTAGTAGTACAATAATAAAGTTTAGATCCACATTCCTTACAAAATAGATGACCAGAAAATATACTTACTTTGCCTGTTTTAGTAGTTCTTCTTTTTCCATTTCTAATCCTTTGAACAGTATTCCAAGTTTCTTCATCAATAATAGGAGCATGAGTATTTTTAAATATTTTCCATTGTTCTTTTGGAAAATGAACTTTAGTATGATCTTTAAAAGATTTTCTAGCAGTTCTAAAGTTTACAGTATCTCCAATATATTCTTGTCTATCTAAAATACAACTTATTGTTCTAGTACTCCAAAAATATTTTTCTTCTGGTAAATTAGTATTAGTTTTTAATCCTATGCTTTGTTTGTATTCAGTTGGTGTCATTATATTTTCTTCTTTTAAAATTTTAGCAATTTGTGTTGCACCAAAACCACTAATACATAAGTTAAATATTTTTCTTACAATTTTTGCAGCTGGTTCATCAATTATCCATTTAGTACTATCTTCTGGAGATTTTAAATAACCATAGGGTGGACAACTTGTAATAGAAATACCTGAATTGCCTTTACTTTTAAATACTGCTCTAACCTTTTGACTTGTGTTTTTAGCATGCATTTCATTAAACCAGTCCTGAATAGGTAAGAAATCATCTAAACCTTTATCAGTATCAATATTGTCCATTATAGCAATATATCTAATATTTAGTCTAACAAAATCTTCTTCTAATAATTGACCTACTATAAGTCTATTTCTACCAAGTCTTGAGTGGTCTTTTACTATAATTGTTCTAATATTTCCTTGTTCTGCAAGTTCCATTAATTCCATAAAAGCAGGTCTTGTAAAACTTGTTCCAGAATATCCATCATCTACAAAGAATTTAGTATTGATAAAATTATTATCTTTGGCATATTTACTTAAAATTGATTTTTGATTTTTAATACTATTGCTTTCTCCTGCCAATTCATCATCTTTTGATAAACGGCAATATAAAGCAGTTATTTTTTTGTTATTTGACTGTCCCATAACAACTCCTTTCCTTTAGACAGCCGAATAAGATATAAAATGTTATAAAGTTTTTAATTTGTAGTGTTCACATAATACCATATTCGTTTTTATACTTCAAGTGATTTTTAAGATTTTTTTGTTAGTCTAAAAAATTTATTTAAAATACTTTCTTCAGCATTTTCATCAAAGTGAGTGTTTAATTTGTATATAGTGCCGTTTATTTCTTTTTCAAAGTTCAATTTTTGCTCATTACAATAGTTATCTCTAAAATATTGCAATCTTTCTTCTTTAGTCATTTTGCTTAATTTCTCGTAATATTCTTTCTTTAAAGTTTCTATATATTCATATTCTTTATTTGTTAATTCTAATTTATAAACTATATTATCTTGCATCTCTGTCAGCCCTCCTTTTCTTGTATTCAGGAGAGTTTTTTAGTTTCTGCTTTTCAAGTCTTTCTTTTTCTTTAGCTTTTCTTTCAGCTTGTATTTTTTCTTGTTCAAGTCTTTGCTTTTCTAATTCATCTTGTTTTTCTTTATCAAATAGACTTTTAAAGAAATTTGTAACTTTTTGTGGTGCAAGTTTGATAGCATGGAAGTAATCTTTTGTTTTTTCTACTATATCATCATATAGAGATTTCCATTTATCTACTGAATTTCTCAAATTATCAATTCTATTGTTAAGTTCATATATTTCTATATCTGCAACAATTCCTTTTTTAGCGTATTCAGTTAAATTCTCATAATCTTCTTGCTTTAATTCAATCTTTTTAGAAAATTTCTTTTGTTTTCCTAAATTTGAAATATCTTCAATTTGCTTATTATAGTTCATATAAGAATTATAGGAATTTTCCTTTTCTTCAACTTTATTTGTAATTCTTTCTAGTCTTTCAGTATCTTTCTTAATTTTAAACTGCAAGTCGCTTAAATGTTTTTGATTACTGCCTTTGACACCACGAATAAAGTCTTTATAGCCACTATCAGACATATACTGAAAAAATCTATCTTGTAATAGGCTGTATGATTTTATTAAAACTGCTTTTCCTTTTTTATTATATAAAGGATTTCCTTGCGAGTCAGTTGCTTTGTCTGATTTCCATTTATTACTATGACTTACTTGATTAATTACTTCTTTTGTAGTTCCAATTAGTGATTTATCTTTACATTTTGTAGTCCATTTTACTTCTTTTCTTACAACAGGTAGTGCTACAACATGCAAGTGATAATGGTATATAGGTTTTCCATATTCTTCTGTTAAAGCGGTATTTAATTCATCTGCATGCATTACTGCTGATATAATATTATCAGTTCCCATTTCTTGTTCGGCAAAGTGAAATGCTTTCTCATAAAATTCTTTTGCAAATTCATAACCACCATGTTTTTCAAAATAATCAGAGTTAATGTCAAATATAAGTTCATCAAATAAAGTAGCATTTTTTTGCAAACCTCTTAATGATACCTCTCCATTATCTATTTTTTCTTTTAATTTTTCATTGTAGGTAGTTTCACATCTTTTGTAATGTATATTATTGGGTGTTTGTTCTAAATCAACATTCATATTAGAATATGACTCGTTTTTTCTTTCGTTGTGTCTTTCAGCTTTAGTTATACTTGTCTTAGTATAAGTTTCTACTCTAGCTACTGAATAGTTTGTTTTGTCCATATAAAATATCCTTTCTTGCAGGTAGCAAGAGGCGACCGAAGGGAGCTGTTACATAACTTTCTAACGAAAGTATGTAACCCACTATGACACTTTCAAAACTTCGTTTTGTAAAGATGCCAGTGGGCTCCTAGCGGAGGGCTCATAAATTATCTAATCTTGCGATAGATAATTTATGTTTGGCTTCGCCAAAGCAGAAGAATATATTTAATACCGTTCATATATTCTTTTGCCTATCTTAACAATTTATTTACATACCAAAAATAAATTGTTAAGCTCTTTTTGTTTCTGTATAAATAGAGA
>JAAWGB010000067.1 GCA_022795075.1 Clostridia bacterium
AATAAAACAAAAACTATAAATAATTAAAATATAATAAAAAAATAATAAAACAAAAACTATAAATAATTAAAATATAATAAAAAAATAATAAAACAAAAATTATAAATAATTAAAATATAATAAAAAATAATAAAATAAAAATTATAAATTGATAAAAAAATGAAGAAAAATATTGACAAAGAACAATATGTACGATAAAATTTAAAAAGCATAAAACGAACAATAAGTACGGAAAGGAAAAAGTATAAGGAGGGATAAAATGAGAATGACACAAAAAGAAAAAATAATAAATTATATACAAAAATATGGTAGTATAACAAGTTGGGAAGCTTACAGAGATTTGGGAATTACACAATTTGCAACAAGAGTAAAAGAACTCAAAGAAAAAGGATATAGATTTAAGAAACAATGGGAGATTAAGAAAGATAGAGAAGGAAAAAAAGTAAAATTTAAAAGATATTATTTATTGAATAAATCCTGTTAAAAATGACAAAAAGTGACATTTTTAGTGCATAGCCTTTTAAAGAGCAATATGATAAATTTTATAAGAGGTGGAACAAATGATAAATGATTTTGATAAATTAAGAAAAAAATTACACAATTCCATTGAAATAAATGGTCTAAATTCAGAGAAAACTTGGAAAATAAGTAAAAGATATAATGAATTAGTTAATTTTCATTATCAAAACGAAAGACAATATAGAAGTAATAATTTTATGTATAGAAAATATCAAGAATCAATAAGATATTTAAAAAGAATTACAATAGATTTTGTGGAATTTCCAACAATTAAAGAATGGAATCATTATGCCAAAGAAAATGATTTATTAAATTCAGAAAGTATAAAATATATGAGTGGTAGTAGTTGGCATAAATTAAGAAATAAAATTTATACAAATGGTAAAAAAGATTAAATTATTAAAATTTGTAGTATTTTTGTATTACAAATTTTTTTGTCGAAAATGGGTTTTGTTTTTCTCTTTTTCATATAGTATAATATTATTGTACGAAAGAGGGAATTGTAATGGAAAGTATAACTTTAGATAGTTTTATAAATGAGAGAATTGAAGAAAATAAAGAATTATTTACCATGGAAGAGTTACAATTTATAAAAATGAATCAAAAATGTGTAAATAAAATATATGTATTAGGAGCTAGAAATTATAGAGATTGTTATATAAATAACTTGAAAAGATAATTATTTGAGATAATATTTGTTAAATAGAAAGTAAAAACATCCTAATAAAAGTTTAATAAATAGTAAATGTTTTAACTTTACTATTAAAAAAGCATGTATACTATGAATTTTAAATGAACAAACCAAAAAGAACAATACCGTAAAAAAGTATTTTTTGGTTTGTTTTTTTATAGGAGAAACAAAAGGTATAATAATAACAATTAGAACTTACAAATAATACAAAAGAAAAATAAATTTATATTTAGCATAGGTATTTAGAAAAAAATCTAAATACCTATTGACAATATAAAATATAGATGTTACAATCTATTTAGAAATATTTCTAAATAGATAAGAGGAGTGAGAAATTTGGGAATGTCAGAAACATTAAAAGCTATATCAGATCCTGTAAGAAGAGATATACTCGAAATGCTAAAAGAAGAAAAAAAATCTGCAGGGGAAATATCTGAAAAATTTAATCTTACTGGAGCAACTGTTTCATATCATTTATCACAATTAAAAAAAGCAAAGTTAATAACAGAAACAAGGAAGAAAAATTTTATATTTTATGAAATAAATAGTTCTGTATTTGAAGATGTTCTAGTTTGGATTTATAAGTTAGGAGGAAATAAAAATGAAAAAGAAAAATAAGAAAACTTTAATTGTAACAGTTATAGTATGTTTAATGCCAATTATATTGGGGATTATATTATATGAAAAATTACCATCCCAAATGCCAATTCATTTTACAATAAATGATGTACCAGATAATTATGCACCAAAAAATTTTGCATTATTTGGTATACCAGTCATTATGGCTATTGTTCAAGTAGTATATTTATTGATAACAATGAAAGTGGAAAATGAAAAGAAACCTAAGATTTTAAAAATAATGGAATGGTTTATACCAATTATGACAGTACTATTTTATATCATTATGGTACAATTCCCATTGGGAAGTACTGTTTATGTAGGAAAAAGTGTATGTTTGATTTTAGGAATACTGTTTATAATAATTGGAAATTATATGCCTAAAATGAGTTACGAAATGGGAAAACTTGTATTTCATCCAAGACCTAAGAATGAGAAGACTTTTAGAACAATGATAAGAATGTTAGGATATTTTTTTATTATAGTAGGAATTATTTTATTAATATTAATGATGTGGGTGTAAAAATTAAAAATAACTTTAAAATCGATTTTACTACTAGATAATGAGGCAATTTGAAAAATGAACATTATTTAAGCAATTATATACAAAAAACAACTTACAAACTATAAAGTTTGTAAGTTGTTTTCAAATGGAGCCAATAGGCAGAATCGAACTGCCGACCTACAGGTTACGAATGTGATAGAACACTTGTTTTAAAATATTACAAATTGTTTCAAAGTGTTGTAATATCTACGTTTCGTGACTTTTTGTTGTTTTGAAATATCTTGCATTATTTTAGCTTTTTTTAACTTTCGTCACTTTTTCGTCACCAATCCGTCACCAGTTTTTTTATTTAAAATTAAGCACTATATAGATATTTTCAAGAATACTTTTTTAAAATTTGACATATAATGAAAATGTATGCTATAATAATTATAGCTTAAGCATTAGTAAGATTAGGAACAAAACATTAAAAACCCTCGTAGGTGCGAACTACGAGGGGTTTTGCTATTTATGTAAGTTTTCAATTATTTCTATTACAAGAATAATTACATCAACTACAATAGCAAGTATCTTTAGTAAGATCTTTGCTAGGAACATTATGCTTTGCCTCCTTTCTTCAAGATTTCCTTGAATAAGGATAGGCTTATTATATATTAATTCATTTTACTTGTAAAGAAATATTATAAATAATCTACTTTTTAGATTATTTACTTTTTTCTATTAAATCTGCTATTGAACAATCCAAAACATCTGTTAATATTTCTATTTCTTCAAAACTTATATTTTTAGCTGTATTTTTATATAATTGATTAATTCTTGGATAATTTAGATTCGTTAATAATTGTAATCTATATCTACTTACTTTCTTTTTTTCTAGGATTTCTTTTAATTTTAATTGTACCATTTTTATATACCCCTAAAATATTATAAGGTTTAAACTTAAAATAAAATAGACTATAAAAACATATTATAGATAATATATTATATAAAATATTGTATATTTTATAAATATGTGTTATTATAAAAAAAAACTGATATTTAAAAATTTCAGTTTTCATCAATATTATCAATATCAAATAATTTGTCATTATAAAATTCGGATAATGTCATATTAAATCCAAAGGCTATAAAAAACATTGTATGAATACTTGGGTGTATTGTTCTTCCATTTAATACACTACGAATTACAGACTCATCAAGTCCACACTTCAAAGCTAATTGATGTGGATTCTCAATATTTTTTATTTTCATTAAATTATTAATTCTATTTATTATTGCCTTTGATAATGTCATAACTTGCTACCCTTTCTATCTTTTTCATATATAGGATAGCAAATTTTTATAACTTTTATTCGGACATTTGTCCTAATGTTGATAATAAAGATAAATTTATTCTAATGAAAGGAGTGAAAAAATGTTTTCTAATGATATATTGCAATTTATTCTTTTTCTTAATAATTTACCAACAGAAACTTTTCAAAAAATAGTAGTATCTATGCAGATTTTTCTTATCATAATAGAAATAATATATTTCTTTTATATTAGGCACATAACTAAAGATTGTTAGAAAACAAATAATTATGGAAGCATTTTTTGAACAACTAATTTTAGATAAATATGACTTTTCTATACAAGTTCATAGTTTTTTAGATTCTATAAGAAATAAAAATATTAATGAAAAACAAAAACTATTACTTTCAACATTCATTAATGAATTGCCAAAAGCCACCGAAATTCAAAAGAGAAGGTTTTTTATGTACTATAATCTAATTCCTAATAACAACCAATTATTAGGTTATACCGATATTGGAAGAATTGAACATTGTAGCGGTAGTGCAATAAAAACTTCTGTAGGTGCTATTATTTTACACTTAATTAAACTTGAAGATAGCCAAAAATTACTTTTTCTTAACATTATAAACCAATTTAATATATAAATATGCCTATTCCTTGTTTTTAATGATAAAATATTTCTAGCCAATAACTTACATTACTTTAATATAAAACTTTTTAATTATTGTGATTTTAGATGTTTTTAGGCAATAAAAATCATATTTTAGATTAATATTGAAACAAAACAGAATAATATCCTTTTATTTGCAAAAAATATGAAATATATATTGACAAATATCATAAAATAGTATATACTTAGTATATACGAAGGGAGTGATAAAAATGACAACAACGATTCAAAAGTGGGGAAATAGTCAAGGAATCCGTATTCCTAAAATATTACTAGATACTGTTGAATGGGGCGAAAATGAACAAATTATCATATTAGTTGATAATGGAAAACTTGTTATAGAAAAGGCTAATAATAGAAAAAACATTAAAGAACTTTTTGAAGATTTTGAAGGAAAATATGAACCAATAGAAATGGATTGGGGAGAACCAGTAGGTGAGGAAATATGGTAGAACAAGGAACAATAATAAAAGTAAATTTTAATCCACAAGCGGGACATGAACAAGCTGGATATAGACCAGCAGTAGTTGTAAGCAATAATATTTTTAATCAAAAAACAAATTTAACAATAGTTTGTCCGATTACCAATACAAATAACCGATTTCCTTTGCATATCCCTTTAGATGAAAGAACTCGGAACAACAGGTGTCATTTTATGCGAACATATTAAAGCTTTAGATTTAAATACTAGAAAATATCAAGTTGTAGAAAAATTACCAGAAGATATTATTAAAAATGTTATAGACATAGTTTATTCAGAAATTGAAAAAATATAAGGAGCGTGATAAAAAATGTTTAAAGGAATATTATCAGTTTTCTAACTACTTTACTTAAGTAGTAGAAAGGTTGATCAAGCAATTATTATGCTAGCTTTAGATAGTGGTTGTAGACGTGGCGAATTAACTGGTCTTACATGGAATGACATTGATTTTAAAAAATCAACTATTGATATTAACAAAGTAACTCAATATGTGACTGGTTATGGAATCTTTGAAAAAACAACTAAATCAGATACAAGTAATAGAATAGTATATATAACACCTACAACACTTCAAATATTGAAAAAATACAAATCCGAACAAGATAAACAAAAATTGCTATTGGGTAACAAATGGCAAAATTCAAATAGAGTTTTCACAACAGATTACGGCGGAGATATGCACCCAGATACACCATCAAAAATTTTAGAAAAACTTATCAAGAAATATAACCTAAAAAGAATTACATTTCATGGATTAAGACATACCAGTATTTCACTACAAATAACGAGTGGTATTCAATCTCAAATAATAAGTAAACGTGCTGGACATTCTAGTGTTTCAGTAACTCATAATATATATTCACATTTCTTTGATAATGGATTCAAAGAAGTTGCTGATAAAATGGATAGTTTTTTAAATGTAAAATCAGTATAGATAAAAGGTTAAGTTTTGCCAAGTTTTAAAATTAATTAAACAAGATTTAGAAGCGGTTAAAATTTCCTCTTCTTCTTTGCTTTATATCTTATGTTTTTAATGGTCTTTTTTGTAAACCAATAAAAAGGACTAGGAGCCTATTCTAAATTTCAGAATAGGCTCCTATCTTATTTACTGCTTGCTGTATGCTTCTATAATCCACGGCGAAACCATACTGGGTTTTGCATTGAAATGATTGTCTTTCTTATCAGTCAATGTAAAACAAATGTATGTGTCGCATGGAAAAGTATACCGCTCTCCATCATTGAGAGCTGGAAGTTTGAGCAATACTTCTGCCAGATTGTCGTTTGCATCTTCCATAAGTGTTCCCAGAGGTCTTACATTGCCATAATCGAAACCATATTCCACATGTTCGCCAATCTTCGCCTCCTGAAATTTGGAAAACAAATGATTGTTAAGTTCCTTTTTAAACAACTCTCTTACCTCGTCGGATACATCTCTGTAGTCGAAAAACTCCATTGAAAGGGTTACAACGCCGTTTACAAGATTAGTGTCCTTTTCCTCCTTTTCAACAACCCGTACATTGAGTCTACTTGCGATTGCATTCAGTAATTTGTCCATATTTATTCCTCCATAAATGTTAATATTTTCCTCCTATAAAAGCAAGGAATAGTTTCTACAGTTGCATATTGCTAACTATTTATATTATACTATATTTTACATAAAATTGTAAATTTTACTTGCCTCTATAATATTTTTTCAATCTTATTTCCTAATTTTTAAAATCCGTCACTTTTTCGTCACTTTTTAAAGCACAAACAAAAAATAGCAAGTCTTGAATTGCTTGCTATAAGTGGAGCGATTTAGGAGGTTATTTGCGAAAAATATGCCCATTTTTCATAGTGTTCCTCCCACTTTTTACTCAAAAAAATAATTGACTCATCAACTGTTGAAATTAGTATAGCATAAAATAAAGAAAATTGATAGTTTTTTTTGATAATTTATCTAAAAATCAATTATTTATGGTATAATATTGTTGTAAAATATATAAAAATGTTAGGAGAAGTTTATGAAAATAACAGTTGGGGGAAGTTTCCATGAACCTGGTTGGACAGCAGTTAAGAGCACAGTAAAAAAATTACAGAATGCTGGTCATCAGGTATTGGCACCACGGCACAGAATGGGAACCAATCAATATTAATGATGAATTTGTAAAATTTAAAGGAGAAGAAAATACTTCTATTGAAGATTTACAAAAAGGATTTTTTTCTTGTATGGAAAAAAGTGATATTTATGTAATCTGCAATCCAAATTCATATGAAGGATTTATGGTTTCAGTTGAATTTGGATATGCAACATATAATATTTTGCATTCTTTAGGTACTTTAAGAAAAATATACTTTACTAATACCCCACTTGGATACGATAAGTTTAATTCAGATTTAGGACTTTCATTTGATACTTTTTTATTAAATTTATATAACAATCCAAGTTATCAAAATGAATTAGCTTTTTTTAGAAAACATAGAGATAGTAAAGATTTAGATTTTAGATATACCTGTGAAAGAGATTTTTATGATGATTTAAAAGATATGTATGGTAAAGTTCTATTACTACAATCTGGAGGCAATTTAGTTATTGGTTTAGAAAACTTACTTGATAAAAATAAAAATGTAATTCAATTTACACAACATTCTATATCAGATGATGATGAATATGAGTTGTAATTATTTTAATTTAATTTGAATACTATTCAAATTAAATTAAAATATTCGACATTATATTCTTTATTTAAATTTATTTATTATTTTATATAGGGCTTGGGACTTAGTCCCAAATTTCGAATTTTGACTAGGGAGGAAAAATTCAGTGCTTGTTAGGAAGTGTATGGAGGTACAAAAATTGTACTTAATTTGAATTTTTCCTCTAATTTCTTTACTTTTGATTACTTATTACTGCACCAATTTTATAATTTTCTTTCTTTGATTTTGAAAAAGTTTTGTTATCTTTTACAGCAACTAATCTTATCAATTTTTGTTTTTCTTTGTTTAATTTTATTTCAATTTCTTCTTCGTTTTGGTTCACATTTTCTGAAAATAATTCATAAAATTCTATTTCAAATTTTTGATTAAGTCTTGCAATATAATCGTCTAATTGTTCTTGATTTATATTAACACTTGTCCTAATTTCTTTTTCTTCTTTATTCACTTCGACAGGTACATAAATATCTGCTATTCCTAATGCAAAAAACTTTGTTAATTGTTCAATATAACTACTTCTAAAATTTATTTTATCAATGTAAAATTCTCCGTTTTCTATTTTTTAATAGTGTCATTGATTCAATAAATTTTGAAATAAATTCTTGCTTTTCTTCTTTCGATTTTTTATTCCATTCTTGCTTTAAAGTTTCATTTAATTTGTTATCTTTTATTAGTTTTTCTCTTTCAATATCTCTGTCAGCCATTAGCTGTTGTGGTGTAAAAGAAAGACTATTTGTATTAAGTTTTTCATATTTTTTTGTTTCTAAAATGTTTATTTTTTCTTCAATCATTTTGTAATCTTCTGAAAAATCTTCCATTTCAACTATACCACTTACATAAGCCCTTTTTATTCTTTCTTTTTGTTTTTGTAATCTGTCAATTTCTTGGTCTAGTTTTTCTGTTTTGGTTTCTTTTTTATCAGCTAGTATTGGTAAAAAATATTTCTTTACTGCCATATCATATTCGACTAACTCAAGAATAAATCTTTGTAAACATTCTTCGATTTTATCTTCTCTGTAATAAGTCTTGCAATGTTCACAAGTATAATACATATATTTTCTTTTAGTACCTCCAGAGCCTTTACATTTCATTATTCGATTACATTTAGGACATTTTAGTTTTTGAAAAAATATATAAACTCTATCTCTTGTATAACTTCTTTGATTT
>JAAWGB010000068.1 GCA_022795075.1 Clostridia bacterium
AGTAATTGAAGTAGAAATTCTTAATTTATTTTATGGAAAATGTTCAAACTTGTTTTGAAAGGGTGCCATAAAATAAATTTAGAAGTTCTATGAAAATTAACTTGAACGAGCTCTTTTTCTTTTTGGAATGATAGATTACTTTGATACTTTTAAATGTATAGGGTATGACAGATTTCAAAAAAAGAAGTTCACACCATGAATTTTAA
The DNA here is from genome assembly GCA_022795075.1 of Clostridia bacterium. GTDB lineage: Bacteria > Bacillota > Clostridia > TANB77 > CAG-508 > CAG-269. The sequence goes on from JAAWGB010000068.1 coordinate 207, forward strand.
ATTTATTACAAAAAGATTACAAAAAGATTACAAAAATATAACAAATTCTATTGACAATTGTCTAAAAATGTAATATATATACAAGTAGAAAAATTATTACTTGAAAATGGAGGAATTAACTTGGCAATAGGAGATATCATTGTAGGTATAGACATAGGAACCAGTAAGGTTTGCACGGTTGTAGGGGAAGTCAATAACTTTGGACAAATAGAAATCATATGTAATACCTCATATAAATGTAGTGGACTAAAGAAGGGGAAAATAATAAATGAAGACGAAATTAGTTTAAGCATAGCAAAAACCATAAAAGATGCCGAAGATGAAACCGATTTAAAAATTAATTCAGCCTATGTAACAATTCCAGGAAAATATATAACCATTGTACAAAACAGCATAACAAAAGAAATAAAAGACAAATATGCAGGAATCTCTGTAAGAGACGTACAAAGTGCATTAGTACAAGTAAAAGACATAGAAATTCCAGACGGAAAAACACTAATTGATATTGTACCAGACAAAATAACCTTAGAAAATGGCACAGTAGTATCAGATCCAGTAGGAAATTTAAGTTCAGAATTTACCATAAGTGCACAAGTTATTTTAGCAGACAGGGACTATGTCAGACAATTAAACAGTGTGTTTAAAAAAGCTGGATTAGAAATTGATGGAATTGTACCAATTACATTAGCAGAAAGAAATTTAATATTAGACAAAAACGAATTACATGACAATGTAATGTTATTAGATATAGGAGCAGGAAATACAGATATAGGAATATTTGAAGGCTCAACATTTGTTTATACCAATTCCATACCATTAGGAGGGGACAATATCACAAATGACATTGCATTAGTACTAAACATATCAGAAGAAGAAGCAGATAAACTTAAAAAACAATATGGACTAGCCTTAAAATCTTTTATCGATAATGACAATGACATCATATTAAATACCTCAAAAGATGACAACAAAAATAGAATTATAAAAAGTTCTGAATTAATTGAAATAATAGAAGCAAGAATAGAAGAAATATTTACCATTATCAATAAAGACATAACCAATCATAATGTCAAACATAGAATTAACAATGTTATATTAACAGGACAAGGAATCATAAACATCAATAAAAGTGATGTAGCAGGAAAAATCAATTTGAACATTCCTGTCAAAATATCAACAGGAAGAGCTGTAAGTACCGTAAAAGCGACTTATCGAACCAGTTATGCTTTAGTAAGATATATAGCAGCAAGACCATTTGCAAAAACAGTATCAAGTAATATTGATACACAAAGTGATGAAAGTGTTTTTAAAAGTATAATGGAAAAAATAAAAGAATTTTTTTATTCATAAAACATGATTTTTAGTTATTAATTTTTAAAATATAAAAAGTAGTTAAGAAGAAAGTAGAAAAATAGAAATGCTAAAAAGCAGTACATAAGTTTGATAAATTACTTTGTTCAAAAGGCTAAATTAAAAGGGAGGAAAAACTAAATGTTGGATTACAATGAAGATAATAATAACAATATTACCATGATGGATGGAACAGCCACCATCAAAGTTATAGGTGTTGGAGGTGCTGGTAACAATGCTGTTAACAGAATGATTGACATTGGAATTAAAGGAGTTGACTTCATTGCTGTTAATACAGATAGACAAGCCTTACAAACATCAAAAGCTAGTACCAAAATCCAAATAGGAGAAAAAATAACAAGAGGGCTAGGAGCAGGGGCAAACCCAGATATTGGTGCTCAATCAGCAGAAGAAAGTAAATCTGAAATAGCAGAAGTATTAAGAGGAGCAGACATGGTATTTGTAACCGCTGGAATGGGTGGAGGAACAGGAACAGGTGCTGCACCAATTGTAGCTTCTACCGCAAAAGAAATGGGAATTTTAACAATTGGGGTTGTTACCAAACCATTTACTTTTGAAGGAAAGAAAAGACTTTCACAAGCAGAAAGAGGAATTGAGAGCTTAAAAGGAAAAGTAGACACCTTAGTTGTAATTCCAAATGATAAACTATTACAAATAATAGACAGAAAAACATCTATTATAGAAGCCTTTAAAATGGCAGATGACATATTAAGACAAGGTGTACAAGGTATATCAGACTTAATTGCAATCCCAGGACTAGTAAACTTAGACTTTGCAGATGTAAAAACAATCATGTTAAATCAAGGAATGGCACACATGGGAGTAGGAAGTGCTGGAGGAGAAAACAGAGCAGAAGACGCAGCAAAAGAAGCCATTCAAAGTCCATTACTAGAAACATCAATAGAAGGAGCAAAAGGAGTTATCATCAACATTACAGGTGGAGAAGACTTAGGATTACACGAAGTAAACACAGCAGCTGAATTAGTACAAAGAAGTGTTGACCCAGAAGCTAACATCATCTTTGGTACAGTAACCGATCCAAGTATGAATGATGAAATCAAAATTACCGTTATTGCAACAGGATTTGAAAAAAACAATTCACCAATTACAAGCATTGGAGTAGACAATATAGTATCTAAAACATGGGAAAAGAAAATTAATTCTATACCAGCTAGTTCAGAAAGTGGTTCATCACAAAATGACTTAGACATACCATCTTTCTTAAGAAAAAACAAAAATAAAAATATGTAAAACGAATAAAAAGTAATACATAAAAGCATGGGAAAACATAAAATAATAAAAGAAAAACAAAGAAATAATCGAGAAAACTTGAAAAAGCTCGATTATTTCTTTTTTTCAACAATAAGAAAAGACAGATTTTTCAAAAAAAAGGGATTATAATAGTCAAGCAGGTGATGGCATGACTATATATATTGATGTAGTATTATTAGAAAATTTAATCATGAACTTTATCATATTATTAGCAACAGGATTAATCTTAAAAGAAGAAATAAAAAAGGTACGACTCTTGCTCTCAAGTTTATTAGGAGCGATTTATTCTGTCGTATCTTATATGTCAATTTTAGAGATTTACTCAAGTATGATTTTAAAAATAATCTTATCAATTGTAATCATATACATAGCATTTAATCCACAAAACATGAAAAAGATGTGGAAAGACCTATTAATATTTTACTTAACATCTTTTGTATTTGGAGGAGCAGCATTTGCCTTTATTTATATTATAAAACCACAAGAAATTTTAATGAAAAATGGATTATTTTTAGGAACATATCCATTAAAGACCATAATATTAGGAGCCATTATTGCTTTTATTGTTATTATAACAGCTTTTACGGTTGTAAAATCCAAAATTACCAAAAAAGATATGTTTTGTGAAGTATCTATCCTGTTAAATGGAAAAAGGATAAAAACAACAGCTATGCTAGACACAGGTAATATGTTAAAAGAGCCAATAACCAATACACCTGTTATGGTAGTAGAACATACCCTTTTATATGAATGTATACCAAAAGAAATACTAAATCATTTAGATGAACTATTAGGAGGTGATTTTAACAATATACCAGAAAACATAAAAGAAGAATACATGGCAAAATTAAAATTTATTCCCTTCTCTTCACTAGGAAAACAAAATGGAATGCTATTAGGAATAAGAGCAGACAGTGTTACTATTAAAGAGGAGGATACAGAAAAAAAACAAGAAAATATAATAATAGGAATGTATAATAAATCGTTAACAAAAAGGGGAGAATATAGAGCTTTAATAGGAATTGAGCAAAGTTGTAAATAAGGATAGTCCTTTTTGGTAATCTTGAAACTTTATAGTAAATTGAAAGGAGTGAAAAGAATGAATATTTTTGAGTTTGTGAAAAATGGAATTAACACGATTTGTGCTAAATATATAAATGAAAAAGAGGAGATAGAGTATTTGCCAATATTCTATATAGCAGGTAGTCAGACCCTTCCTCCTCCATTAACCCCAGAAGAGGAGGCGGAGCTAATTGAACAATTAAATGATGAGAATAATCTTCCAGTTAGGCAAAAATTGGTGGAAAGAAATTTAAGATTAGTAGTTTATATTGCTAAAAAATTTGAAAATACTGGTATTGGAATTGAAGATTTAATATCAATTGGAACAATTGGATTAATGAAAGGTGTTAATACCTTTAATTCAGATAAAAAAATAAAGTTGGCTACTTATGCTTCTAGATGTATTGAAAATGAAATATTGATGTATTTAAGAAAAAATAATAAGATTAAAGGTGAAGTTTCTATTGATGAACCATTGAATAAAGATGGTGATGGAAATGAATTACTTCTTTCTGATATTTTAGGTACAGAACCAGATATTACTTCAAGAAATTTGGAAGATGAGGTAGATAAAAAGCTTTTGCGTGCTTCTATTAGTAAGTTAAATGATAGGGAAAAAAATATTATGGAAATGCGCTTTGGATTTCAAACAGGAAAGGAAAAGACACAAAAAGAAGTGGCAGATGAATTACGGTATTTCACAAAGTTACATATCAAGATTGGAAAAGAAAATTATTAGTAAAATGAAGAAAGATATTACTAGTAAAATAGGTTAAAGGAGAAGCTGGATTGCTTCTCCTTTTAACTTCATCCCACTTGCAACGTTGGAAAATAGATGGCAGGCTTTTTTATTTCCTTGGTCAAATTATTATAAGAAACGAAAAGGTTTATCTCTTTTTGTTCCTCAGCGTTTGCCAATTTAGAAAAGCGTAAAGTGCCCAAACCATCAATGAAAGCAACGTTGTGCCAGCAATTTTCGAATGCTGCGTCTTTTCGAAAAATTTCAGCTTTTACATGAGATTTTGTGTTTGCAATATACTTATACTGCATTTTTATGCCCTCCTATCGAAACGCTATTACTAGCGTCGTTATGCCCTATGTAGGGCAAGTTGCAAAATTAATTATATCATATTATACATAAAAAATCAATATTTGTGTTTCAAGATTCACACAAAAGTGTTACAGTTCACGGAGAATAAATATTGCTATTGTAGTCTTTTGTAAGTTTGAATGGTACCTAGTGAACTGTAACACAAAAGTCACAATTTATGAAAAGAACAAAAAAGTAAAAAAGTATAAAAGTATAAAAAAGCCAACTTTGGAAATACTAAGAATAAGTAAATTCAAAGGAGGTTTTTCTTTTGTTAAACAACAAAGTAGAAATATGTGGTGTAAACACATCAAAACTACCAATATTAAGTAAAGAAGAAAAACAAGAACTATTCATAAAAATAAAAGCAGGAGACGAAGAAGCAAGAAATACATTTATTAATGGGAATTTAAGATTAGTATTAAGTATTATACAAAGATTTTATGGAAGAGGAGAAACAGCAGACGATTTATTTCAAGTAGGATGTGTAGGATTAATTAAGGCAATTGATAACTTTGACTTAAGCCAAAATGTACAATTTAGTACCTATGCTGTACCAATGATAATAGGGGAAGTAAAAAGGTATCTAAGAGACAATAATAGTATAAGAGTAAGTAGGTCAGTAAGAGACTTGGCCTATAAAGCTATTCAATTTAAAGAAAGATTTACGAAAGAACATGGAAGAGAGCCAAAAATTGATGAAATAGCAAAAGAATTAGGGGTAAAAAAAGAGGATATATCCTTTAGTTTTGATGCTATACAAGATCCAGTTTCTTTGCAAGAACCAATTTATAATGATGGAGCAGAAAGCATTTATGTTATGGATCAAGTAAAAGATAGTAAAAATACAGATGAAATGTGGACAGAGAGAATGGCAATAGAAGGGGCCTTACAAAAATTAAATGAAAAAGAAAGAATGATAGTGGTAAAAAGATTTTTTGATGGTAGAACACAAATGGAAGTAGCAGATGAAATTGGAATTTCACAAGCCCAAGTTTCTAGATTAGAAAAAAGTGCTATTGTGCATATCAAAAGATTTTATAAATAATATTTCTAAAGAATAATTTAAATAGATAAACAAGAAAAGAAGTGATAAAAAATATTACTTCTTTTTGTTATTACATAAAAAAAGCTAATCCATTTAAATTATGGCTTGCACAAGCGGGAAAAGAAAGAATAGAGAATGTTAAAGTGGTGGAGTAATGAGAAGAATTTTTTAATGATGAAAAATTTTTAGTCTTCTATTTTTATAGTAAATGAATATATATAAATAAAAATTAAGAAGATAAAGGAGAAGAAAAATGCAAGATAAAGGATTAGATTTTAAACACAAAGAAGTTGTAAATATTAATAATGGAAAAAGACTAGGTTATGTGCAAGATGTATGTGCTGATTTAGAAACAGGAACGATTACATCTATAATGGTTGCAAGAAAGAGAATAGAAAAAACGAATATATGAGTTTTGCATTTGATAGAGTTCGTAAGAAAAAAGACTATATTACAAGAAAGAAACAAAAAAGGACAGGCTATGTAGTAAAAGAAAAATATGTTTATGATGTGATTTGTAAAGTAGAATTATAAGTTATGAAGAGTATATGAAAATATGCTCTTTTAAAATGTGAAAAAATAATAGATAAAAAATTATTTAAGTTTTCTTAGATTATCCATCTTATCTCTAATTCTATCAGAAACAATGTTAGTTTCTTTATAATCAATAACATAAGAACCACTAGAAAGTTTTAAAATATCACCTTCTTTTGCATTAGACGGAATATTAGAAATAGGAATGTCTGTCATTTTCTTTGTATTTCTATTTTCTAAAATAGCAAAATCACCTTCAAAACGGTCAAGAGTATATAGAGAGTTAGAATTTTTATCTAAAAAGTTCTTTAGTTCATTTATAAAATTGTCTATAAAATTATTAGAACTATTTGAAGATATATTTTTACCTAGATTATTGAATAAATCCAAATTCATATTGAGGAGCCTCCTTTCAATGTAAAATGTTAAAGTAATTATACATGCAAAAGCAACATTTTTCAATATTTCTGTAAAAAAATGTAAAAAAGCTAATTTGGATTATTGAAAAAAGCAAAATAATACAATATAATAATGAAAAAAGGAGAAACAAATGGAGAGAGATAAACGAAATCAAATATCAAAGAGAATTGCTAGCATAAGTATTTTGATATTATTAATTGTATTATTAGCACTAATTTCAAATATAACAGATGAAAATTTTGAGTATATAGTTGATGAATCAAAATTGCAGATTATTTATTTTGATGTAGGGCAAGCAGATAGTGCATTAATAATGAATAATGGGAAAACTACATTAATTGATGGAGGAAATGACTCGGATGGAGATGACTTAGTAAAATACATAAAATCTCAAAAAATTTCTAAAATCGACACAGTGATAGCAACTCATTTACATGCAGATCATATTGGTGGATTAGATGATATTATAGATAATTTTGATATTGGAACAGTTTATATGCCAGATACAATAAATACAGATAAACAAGTAGAAGAATTTTTAGATGCAATGGAAAGAAAAAAGTTAAATTATGAAGTACCAGAAGTAGGAGAAAAATTCAAAAATGGATTAGCACATTGTGAAGTAATGGCTATTGATAATAAGGCAAAAGATTTGAATAATTCATCAATTGTAATACAAATGAATTATTTAGAACAGAGGTATTTGTTTATGGGAGATAGCGAAAAAGAAGTAGAAAATTCGAGAGATTGGAATAAAGTAAATATTTTAAAAGTAGGACATCATGGCTCAAATACAAGCAGTACAGAAAGATTTTTAAATCAAATAAGACCAGAATTTGCAATTATTTCAGTTGGGTTAAATAATAAATATCATCATCCAAGTACAGAAATATTGAATAGATTTAAAAGTTTAAATACATCCATTTATAGAACAGATGAAGATGGTAGTTTATTGTTAGAAAGTGATGGAAAAGAAAACATAATTAGAAAAATAAAAACGAAATATTAAAAAAGATAAAATTAAGAAGGACATAAGAAAGTATGTTCTTTTATGTGAAAAAATAAAAGAACAAAAATTCGTAAAAACTATTGAAAATATGTTTGAGATGTGATATAAATATAGAAGATAAAGATAAACTTTTACTATTCCAAAGTTTCAAATAATGAAAGTTAGAAAAGAGGTAAGAAATGGAACAAAATAATAGTATTAAATTATTTGAAGATAAAAATATTAGAGTGGCATGGGATGAAGAGGAAGAAAATTGGTATTTTTCAGTAGTAGATGTGGTTGGTATTCTTACTGATAATGATTACCAAAAATCGAGAAATTATTGGAAATGGCTTAAAAATAAGTTAAATCAAGAAGG
>JAAWGB010000008.1 GCA_022795075.1 Clostridia bacterium
AAAGTATTTCGTAATTAGAAAATGTTAGAAAGTATTTTAGGAGAATCTCAAAAATCCCTTTTTGAGAGGTGCCTAAAATACTTCCTTACATTTACTATTCGAAATAGCTTGACTGTTAATCTTTCTTATTTTATCATTATTTTTTGCTTTTATGATTAACATTTTAAATAAATTTTTCGTTACAATTCTCTTCTTCCTTCTAAAGCCTTTGTCAAAGTAATTTCATCTGTATATTCTAAATCTCCACCAACTGGTATTCCATGAGCAATTCTAGTAACTGTAATTCCCCCTAATGGTTTAATTAACTTAGACAAATACATAGCTGTTGCCTCTCCCTCCACTCTAGGATTGGTAGCCAAAATTACCTCCTTAACTTGTCCTTCCATCAGTCTTGCCAAAAGTTCCTTTATTTTAATATCATCTGGTCCAATTCCATTCATAGGAGAAATCGAACCATGCAAAACATGATAAACTCCTTTAAACTCATGTGTTTTTTCCATAGCAATAATATCTCTTACATCTTCTACCACACAAATAAGTGATGAATCTCTTTTCGGATTTTTGCAAATCGTACATGGATCAGTATCTGAAATATTATAACATTTGCTACAATATTTCAAGTTTTTCTTAGCATTTACAATAGAAGACAGAAATTCATTTGTTTCTTCTTCTGAACAGTTTAAGATGTAAAAGGCAAGCCTTGCAGCCGTTTTATGACCAATACTTGGTAATCTTTCAAAACTTTCAATTAATTTTTCAATAGATGGCGAATATAATGACATTTTTATTTTCCTTTCTTTTATTCCAAAACAGGATTTTAGGGAATATCCTTAAAATCCTGGTATGTTAAATTTTCCTAATTGTGATGCTTGTTCACTATCTACTTTTCTTAATGCTTCATTTACACATGTTAAGATTAGATCTTCTAACATTTCTACATCTTCTGGATCTACTACTTCTGGTTTTATTTTTATTTCTTTCAAAGCCTTTTCTCCTGAAACTTTTACAGCTACTGCTCCTCCTCCTGCTGTTGCTTCAAATTCTTTGGTTGCTAACTCTGCTTGTGTTTTTTCCATATCTGCTTGCATCTTTTTTGCTTCTTTCATTAGGTTATTGATATTCATTCCTCCGAATCCTCCCATTCCTCCTGGGAATCCTCCTCTTTTACCCATTTTTATTTCTCCTTTCTTGGTTTTTATTTTTAAAAATCAACATAAATAATATTATTCAATTATAGTAAATGGTATATTTGACTCATTTGCTAAGTTTTGTATGCTTTCTTCATTGGTTAACTCATGTTGTTTTTCTATTTGTGTTAAATATTTAATTTGCATTTCCTTTCCACAGGCAATTGAAACTAAATTAGAAATTTCTTTTTTATTTTCTTGCTTTTCTAGCACAGCTTTTCCAAATGATGTCATTCCATTAGGAAATTCGATTCCAACTGTCATATCATTTATTTCTTTTGCTTTTGTTCCCATTAAATTGGTATATAAAACAATTCTTCCATTTTGTTTCAAGTCATTCATAATTTGCGGCCAATATTCTTCTGCATGTTTAGAAAAATTTTTAGTTTTTGCACTTGCTTGATTATTTCTACTACTTGTTGATTTTTGATTAGCTACTTGATTGTAGGTTGAATTTGATTTTGCTATGGTTGTTGGATTCGTTTCTAATTTTTGTTTTCCTATCTCTTGCATTCCTTGTGCTACTTGATTATTAGAAATAGTAATTGCTTTTCCTGCTTTTAAATATTTTTCAATCTTTTCTATTCTTTCTTCTATTCCACTATTGATTGCTACTTGTTGATTGCATAATCGAATAACACCTGCTTGGAACATAATGGTTTTTTGTGTTGACAGTTTTATGTCACTTTCTAATTTCGATAATTGATAGACTAAGTCTACTAATTTATTTTTTGATACCGATTGAGCTATAGTTTTGATTTGTTCTAATTCTTCTTCATTATATAATTCTAATTTCTTAGTTGCTTGATAGATTAATATGTCTTTTACGTATTTTATCATTTCCCAAATGAATTGGTTAATATCTTTTCCTTCTTTTAATACTTCATTTACTTTTTCTAATGCTTTATCTACATCATATTCTATCATAGCTTGTATGATACCATTTACAAATGTGACTTTTGGAATTCCTACTAAATCTTTTATTTTATCTTCATCAATTTTATTTTCTCCATCTTGTATACATCTTTCTAAAATAGATAGTGCATCTCTCATGGCGCCTTCTGATAAAGAGGCAATAATTGCTAAGGCTCCTTTTGTTGCTTCTATTTTGCTTTCTTTACATACTATTTCTAATCTTTTCATGATATCTTCGTCCGAAATTCTTTTGTAGTCAAATCGTTGACATCTTGACAAAATGGTAGCTGGTAATTTTTGTGGCTCTGTGGTTGCTAAGATAAATTTTACATGCTCTGGTGGTTCTTCTAATGTTTTTAATAAAGCATTAAAGGCTCCTGTAGAGAGCATATGTACCTCATCGATTATATAAACTCTGTATTTTGCTTTGGTCGGTAAAAAGTTCACTTCTTCTCGTATACTTCTTATATCTTCTACACTATTGTTTGATGCTGCATCCATTTCTACAATGTCTGTTAGTGACCCTGAAATGGCTCCTTTGCAAATTTCACATTCATTGCATGGTTCTCCGTCTTGCGGATTTAAACAATTGATGGCTCTTGCTAATATTTTCGCAGCCGATGTTTTTCCTGTTCCTCTTCCTCCATTAAGCAAATATGCATGCCCCACTCTTCCAGCTATAATCTGGTTTTTTAGCGTTTTTGTTATATGTTCTTGCCCTACCATTTCCGAAAATGTTAATGGCCTAAATTTTCGATAAAGAGCTGTGTACCCCATAATTTCACATCCTTTATACCTTTTCACTTAAAAAAATAGTCGTCCACTTAATCTCTCTATGGAAAGTCTCCACATAAAGATGGCTACTTATTGCTGCTTCCTTCCGGACCTGACAAGATTCATAGGTCTTTATTGGATTCTCTCCATACAAAGATTAAATTTATGACCATTTGCATTATACAATGAATTCTTAATTTTATCAAGTATTTATGATAATATTTTAATGATATTTTGTTACAATCTACTAACCTATTATTTATCTTAATCGAAAAGTTTTTTATGCTTTAACTATCATCTTTTAAAGACAAAATCTTTTACATCTGTTATCTCTTTTGATGTAGTTCCTTCTTCTATTATATTTCCAACTGGTAGATCCAAGCTAATAGTTGTTTTGTATTCTTTTGCTTGTTCTAATTTAATGGTTAAATCAAATGTTAGTTTTATTTTTAAATCTTCTTCCTTCACACCTGCTTTTTTTAATAATTCGTGATGATTAATTTCTTCATCATTGGATTGATACTGAGCTAAATTATTAATAGAACATCGAAGAGCAACTAAACCACCTTGATTTGAAATTTTTAATTGCTTTAAATTAGATTCTATATCTCCCTTATATTCTAGAGTTTTAATTTCATTTTCTTCTTGATTTTTGAAAATCGATTTTTCTTCTTTTTCATCTGGTTTATATAACTTTATGTTATCTTTTTTATTTGCTTCTATTTGAATATTATCGATCACAACTGTTTTGATTGCTTCTGTTTTTCCATATGCACTATTTTTGTCAATATATAAAAATATATCATTACTTTGGTAAATATCAAATGCCCACTTTGTATTCGTTGCCTGCTTGTCAATTCCTTCTGAATTACTAATTACTGCTATTTTTGCCAGTTCAAATGGCATGTTTGTTTCACCTTCTACATGATATTTTAAAATGACAATGCCTAATGCAAATAAGATACTAACAATTATAATTATCATTATGACAATATTTAAATATTTTTTATTGGGGGTATTTCTCCATTTTTTAAACACTTTTTCCTCCTTTGTATATTGAAAAAATAGTTATTTCTTTATTTTGGTAAGTTTATCCTATTTTTAATTTTTTTCTCTTTTCATCTTTCTTAGTTTTTTAAAAAAGTCTTTTAGTTCTTTTTCACATGTTTCTTGTTCAATTCCAGTTTCTATTTCTACTATATGATTAAAAGGGTAATCTTGTAATAAGTTTAATACTGATCCACATGCTCCTGTTTTGGCATCCATTGTTCCTATATATACTTTTTTTATTCTTGCTTGTATTAATGCTCCAGCACACATGGAACAAGGTTCTAGTGTGACATACATTTCACAGTCTAATAATCGCCATGTTTTTAGTTTTTTACTTGCTTTTTGAATAGCTATTATTTCTGCGTGTTTGGTTGTATCTGTTTTGGTTTCTTTTTGATTGTGTCCTCTTGCTATTATTTTTCCTTCTTTTACTATCACACACCCTACTGGTACTTCTAGTTTTTCTGTTGCTTTTCTTGCTTCTTTTACCGCTTCTTTCATATATTTTTCTTTTTCTTGCATGGTTTCTCCCTTTTTATTTTCAGTGCTTGAATGGCAATTATCAATAAAAAACTTTTCCGATTTTTAGCACCATTTTCGATTATTAACTGCATATATATTTTAGCATATCTTTTATGAAATGTGTACTCTTAAATGTAAAAAACTTAATACAAAATTTTAAAAAATAAATTTAATAAATATGAAAAATGAGTGATTTAAATTGATAATCCCTCGTTTTTATGTTATTATAATTCTAAAGAGAATTTAGAATTATATATGAAAAAAGAAAAGAATAAAATTAGAAAAATTATTGAAAAAATGAATATAGTCACTTTTTTTAACAAAACTCCATCTAAATGTAAGAAAGAATTTTCTAAATAGTAGAAAAGGGAAAAAGTGAAATAATAAATATTAAAAATAAGATAGCGATAATTATGATTTGTAGAGGTGTTATATGAAAAAGAGCTTGAAAATAAGTTTAATTATAATTTTACTACTATTAGTTTTAATAACTATTATATTAATAGTTTTATTTAGAAATGAATTAAAAACATTAAAATCTTTCATTAAAATTGATGACTATGGAATGTATAAAATGACTTATTATGGAGATTACGGATTTGATGACTTTTTGAAACAAGGTGCTACAAATGATAAAGACATAGAAAAATTTGTTACTAAAAAATTATTGAAAGGTATTCCAATAAAATTTAATGTTACAGATAGTGGATGTACTGCTTTTATAACAAAAAATGAAAATAAAGATATTATTTTTGCTAGAAACTTTGATTTCACTTATGCACCATCTATGCAATTATATACTAATCCCCAAAATGGATATTCTTCTGTGTCTACTGTAAATTTATCTTTCATAGGATATTCAGAAGATTATTTACCAACTAAAGGAATTAGTTTAAATAACTTTTTGACTTTATCTGCACCTTACCTTCCATTTGATGGAATGAATGAAAAAGGAGTAACAATAGCTTTACTTGCAGTTCCAGAAGTACAAATGGAAAGTAATGAAAATAAGATTACACTTAATACAACAACTGCAATAAGATTAGTTTTAGACAAAGCTTCAAATGTTGATGAAGCAATAGAATTATTAAAAAATTATAATATATATTTTTCAGCAGATGTTTATTGCCATTATCTAATAGCAGATAGTACAGGAAAATCAGTAATTGTGGAATATTATGATAATGATTTACAGGTTATTGAAACTGATAAAGAATATCAAGTTGCTTCTAATTTCATTGCATATAATAATTTAAATATTGGAGAAGGATATACTGAATTTAATAGATATGATAAAGTTGTAAATAAGCTAGAAGCTAGTAATAATTCACTTAATATCAATGATACTATTAACTTATTAAATGATGTAGGAGTTTATGATAAAGATGGTTTTGACAAATTACAATGGTCTGTTGTTTATAATTTAACAAATAAATCAGGAATAATATGGGCACATAGAAATAAAAGTAATATAATAGATTTTGAATTAAACTAATAAATTACAATTTTGTAATTTATGTTAAAATTGGATGAAAAAAATGAAGAAATAAAAAATATAAAAGAATATGTATCACAAGCATTAAATGGCATATCCAATTTAGTTATTGTTAAAAATGAAATCCATCAACCTATTGCTTTTATGGGAATAGAAGATACCAAACTTGAAATGTTGTTTATTAAAAATACTCAAAGAGGAAAAGGTATAGGAAAACAATTATTAAACTATGGTATAGAAAATTATAATGTTAGTCACTTAGCAGTCAATGAGCAAAATCCAAATGCAAAGGGATTTTATGAACATATTGGATTTAAAATATTTAAAAGAAGTGAATTAGATGAACAAGGTAATCCATATCCCATTTTATATATGAGATTAGAAAAATGAATTTTAAGAGTGATATACATGTAAACAAAAATTGTAAATGATATTAAAAGGTGAATTTTATGAATAAGTCTAAAATTATGTATTATCCAAAACAAATACCCTATTTATTAGATAGAGAATTTCAAGAAAATGTAGAATATATAGAGCATACTATAAAAGAATTAGAAAATTATTGCATGTGTATATGGACAATGAAATCAAAGAAAATATTAAATAAGACAATTTCAAATAATATTTTGCCAGATGCCTGTATTGATCTTGTTATCGATTTTTCTAATCATACTATTTGTTTTGCAGGGTTTAGTAAAGAAACAGAAAATTTTCAATTAAATAAACAAATAGATTATATGGGTGTTAGGTTAAAACCAAGTATATTTTATTTATTGTATAATATAGAAGCAGACAAAATAATGGATCATGAAATACCTTTTTGTGATATAGAAAAAAAAATTAATTTAGAGGATATATTAACTTTAAAAAACACAAATGAAAGAATAACATATTTAACAAATTATTTATTACAAAAAGCAAAAGGCAAAAAAGAAATGTTATTTATGGAAGTTGTAGACGAATTATATAAAAATCCTAAAGAACAAACTGTAATGGATATTTCAAAGAAATTTGGATATAATGAAAGACATTTATATAGAATATTTAAAACTAATTATGGAGTTTCACCAAAAGTGCTATTAAATATACTTAGATTACATCTATGCTTAACTTTAATACTAGAAAAAAATATGGATTTAATAGATATTGCTTTATTTTGTGGTTTTTACGATCAATCTCATTTTATAAGAGAAATAAAGAAATATACAGGAATTTCACCATTAAAGATAATAGAAGATTATCAATAAATGTCCGTTTTTTACAATACAGTTTTAAATCTTTTTTTTACAATTATTTTGGAGGTAGAAATTTATGTATGAAACGATAACAACCAATATTATGGTTAAAAATGTAAAAGAAACAATTCAGTTTTATGAAGAGAAATTAGGATTTCAAAAAATATTAAGTGTTCCAGAAGAAGGTGAAACTCTAGACTTTGCTATTTTAAGTAAGGATAAAATCTCTATTATGTTACAAGAACAAAAAAATTTAATAGAAGAATATCCAACTTTAAAATTAGGTGAAATTGTACCAACCTTTACATTATTTATAACTGTTAATGATGTTGTAAAAGTGTACAATGAATTAAAAGATAAAGTAAAAATTGCAAAAGAACTTCATAAAACTTTTTATGGCAAAGATGAATTTGCTATTTTTGATAACAATGGAAATATATTGACAATTTCTTGTTAAAATTAAAAAGCAGACTAGAAATAGTTTGCTTTTTTCGTTTTTTCTATCTACCAAATATGAATAGAAAAATATATACTGGTGTTCTTGGGCAGATTCGAACTGCCGACTTACGACTTAGGAGGTCGTCACTCTATCCATACTGAGTTACAAGAACATATTTATTTTTTCCCTTAGCTTGTACTATAATTCATATTCGCATTTTTACAATTCATAAGTATTATAGCAGTTTTTATATTTTTTGTAAATGCTTTTACTTGACATATCTGTTATAATAAAAATGGTGATTAAAATGCAAAAAATATTAAGTCATATGAGAAAAGCAATTGAAGAATATCAAATGATAGAAGAAGGTGACAAAATTGCTGTTTGTTTATCTGGTGGAAAAGATTCTATTACTTTGTTACATGCACTAAAACAATTACAAAGATTTTATCCCAAAAAATTCGAGTTAATAACAATTAGTGTTAATCCGGGATTTGAGTTTTTTGATACGCAATTTTTACAAAAAATTTGCCATGCTATAGAAATTCCCTTATTCATTGAAAAAAGTAATGCTAAGGAAATTGTATTTGATATTCGAAAAGAAAAAAATCCTTGCTCTTTATGTGCTAATTTGCGTAGAGGTGTTATCAATTCTATTGCTATTCAAGAAGGTTGTAATAAAATTGCTTTAGGGCATAATCAAGATGATGTTCTAGAAACATTTTTATTGAATTTACTTTATACTGGTAATATTGGTACTTTTTCTCCTAAAAGCTATATGAACCGATCTAAAATAACTTTAATTAGACCTTTGGTTTATACGCCAGAAAAAGAAATTAAACGATTTATTCGAAAGAATAACTTTGAAGTTATGCCTAAGGTTTGCCCTATGGATGGTACTTCCAAAAGAGAAGATATGAAACAACTAATTTTTTCTTTAACTAAAAACATCCCTATGATTCGTGCCAATTTATTTGGTGCTATTCAACGAAATTTAAAAGACTGGATGTAAAATTAGGGACGTTTTTTTAACATATTCTTTTCTTGAATACTTAAGATTGAAAGGCAAGTATCCTATATTTTTAAAATAAGATTCGATCAAGTAATTTACGAAAAAATTCTAAATCCATTTTATGGCACCCTTTCAAAACAAGTTTGAACATTTTCCATAAAATGAATCAAGAATTTTTAACTTAATTACTTTCTATTCACCTTATTTTAAAAATATAGGATACTTGCCTTTCAATCTTAAGTATTCAAGAAAAGAATATGTTAAAGAAAACTTTTCCTATATTACATGATTTCTAACATAGCATCTTTCAATTTTTCTAGCTTGCTATTGGCATCTTCTTCTGAGTTTCCTTTTACTCCCATATATAGTTTAATTTTAGGTTCTGTTCCAGATGGTCTAATACAACACCAAGCATCGTCTTCTAGCTCATAATACAACACATTAGATTGCGGTAAGCCTGTTTTTGTAATTCCTCCTGTTTGCATGTTTTTTACAATATCTTTTTCTACATCTTTAAAGGTTAGCACTTTGTAATCCCCTATTTTAGTAATGTCTGTATTTCTTATTCTTGTCATCATGTCTTTTATTTCTTGTGCACCTTGTGCTCCTTCTTTGTAAATAGATGGTTGTGCTTCCTTGTAATAGCCATATTTTTCGTATATATCATTCATGGCATCCCATAGTGTTTTATTTTTTGATTGATAATAACATGCTACTTCACATAGTGCCATAACGGCTGCTACTCCATCTTTGTCTCTTGCATAATCCGAAATTAAGCATCCGTAACTTTCTTCGTAACCAAATACATAAGTTTTGTCTTGGTTTTCTTCTGCTTTTTTCATAACAGCTCCTATGTTTTTAAAACCTGTTAATACTTCTTCACATGTTAAGTTATAGTTCTTTGCAATGGCTTTTGCTAAATTAGATGATACGATTGTTGTAATAAGCATTCCATCTTTTGGTAAGATTCCTTTTTCTTTCATTTGTGAGATTCTATATTCTGCAATTAGTAATGCTGACATATTACCAGTATAGGTCATATATTCTCCTGTTTTCGTGTCTTTTGCAAATATCCCTAAACGGTCAGCATCTGGGTCAGTTGCTAAAATAACATCTGCTTCTACTTTTTTTGCTAATTCCAAGGCTAGTTTAAAGGCTTTGGGATCTTCTGGATTTGGATAATCAACGGTTGGAAAATTTCCATCTGGCTCTTTTTGTTCTGGTACAACATATACATTTTCTAATCCTAATTCTTCTAAAAGTCTTTGTGTTATTGTATTTCCTGTACCATGTAAAGGAGTATAGACTACTTTTAATTTTTTCCCCTGTTCTTTCATAATTTGTGGATTAAGTATGCAATTTTTTAGAATATTGATGTATTTATCATCCATTTCTTTTCCTATTATTTTTAATAATCCCTTTTTAATTGCTTCTTCTTTTGAAATTTGTTTGATTTCACTAAAACTTTCAATAGCTCTTACTTTTTTTATAATATCTTTATCTCTTGGTGATACGATTTGTGCTCCATCTTCCCAATAGGCTTTATATCCATTATATTTGGGTGGATTATGACTAGCCGTAATCATAACACCTGCTGTACATCCTAATTCTCTAATGGCAAATGATAGTTCTGGCACTGGTCTTAGATTTTCAAATAAGTAGGCTTTAATTCCATTGGCACATAATATTAATGCTGTTTGCAAGCTAAATTCTTTTGACATTTTTCTTGAGTCATAACTGATGACTACTCCTTTTTCTTGTGTTCCTTGTTCAAGAATATAATTTGCTAACCCTTGTGTGGCTTTTCCTACTGTATATCGATTCATTCGATTGGTTCCAGCTCCAATTACTCCTCTTAAGCCTGCTGTTCCAAATTCTAATTCTTGATAGAATCTGTCTTCTATTTCTTCTTTTTCTTCTTTTATAGCCAATAATTCTTTTTTAGTTTCTTCATCAAATTCAGGGCTTTCACACCATTTTTGGTATTCTTTTAAATAGTCCATTTTATCTCTCCTTCCTTTTATATCCTCATGATACTTGATTGGTTTAAAATTAATCTAAATGGTAAAACTTTTTGTATAATTCTCTTGCTGTTTTTGGACAGTCAACTCCTGCGGAGTCTGCGTTTTTAACTGGTGCAAATTCTTCTTCTCTTTTTACACGAAGAATTGCCATATCATCTACTTCACCAAAGGCATCAAATAAGAATGCTTCAAATTTATAGGCATTTGGTGAATTTGGGATAACTACTTCTCCATTTTCTGCTAGGTAACTTGCTTTTTTATAAGCTACGTGGTATGGTAATGGATTTGCTCCCATTCTTTCTACCGCTTCTACACTAAATAGGTTGCATAAAAGGTGTGATTCTCCATATAATAATTCTCCATTTTCATCGGTTTCTTCTGCCATTTCTTCTGTTATTTCTGAGTATTCTACTACATTTGGTTTTCCATTTCTTTTACAAAATACACCTACTTTTTCTTGTGGGTTGGCTTTTACAGCTGATTTACATGCAACCGTTACTTTTTTATCGATGGCAATTCCCATTAATACTGGATCCACCATTTTGACTAAGCAATTGTCAACTCCACCAATAAATACCCATTCTTTTCCCATTTCTTTCATTTTTTTGGTCATACCACTTTTTACTAAAGATTCATAAATTCCTCCATGTCCATCTGCTGCTTGCTTGATTAACCCATTTTCTCCAATTAATATTTTTCCTTCTGTGTCTACCATTGGTAATTCTCCTTGTATAAAGAAAAATATGTTTTTGTCTTTTTGGTAACCAAAATATTTGTGTTTTTCAAAAAATTCAACTGTTTCTTCATTATTTTCTCTACTTGTCATAATAAACCATGGAATGGTAACACCATACTTTTTTCCTTCTTCTTTTAGGCTGTCACATAATAATTCAAATAATGATTTATGAGAGTCTAAACCAATGTCATAGGTTCCTTTTGGTCCATTATGTCCGAAGTCTTGTTCCTTGCCCTCCAGCCATAGTTACTGCTGCTAATTTTCCTTCTTGTATTGCTTTCTTCCCTATGTTTTCGTAATATTTGTATTGGTCATTTAATTTGTATTTGTCCATATATTCAATTGGTGTTATTTTATCGTTTTCGTGTTTTTCTTCCTTTTTTGTTTTTTTATATAAGCTATTGATTAATTCAAAATCTATATTTTCTATTTGATGGCATAATTCTTTTTTGTTCTTTTCATCTAATGTTTCGTAATGTTTTAATAAATGTTCTTGCTCATATTTTTTTAAAATACTTTGTAATTCGTCAATTTTTCTATCCATATTTTTTCCTCATTTCTTTTTAAAAATTAAACAGATAATAAATTTTATTATCTGTTTTATTATTTATACACTATTTTAAAAAAATTAGCAACTATTTTACTCTATTTTCTCTATTTCCTTTTCTCCTGCAGTTTTTAAAATTTTGTCGTATTGATTCATTACTTCTCTTAAGTTTTCTCCTATTTCTTCTAGTTCATAACAATCTATTATTTTTACATGGTTTTGGTTTGGTATTTTCTTTCTTAAGTCTTCATTTATTTGTTGAATATATTTTTCTTTGCCTTTTACAAAAATAATTGTGTTTTTGTCATCTTTTATTTTTGGTTCTAGACTTTTTATTTTTTCTGAATCATTGTTTTTCCAATCTAATTCTAATATTTGTTTCTTTTTATCTTCTTTTAGATTGGTTCTTTCTAATAGGGTTTGCATGCTTTCTTCTAAACTATTTTCTGTTAGTATTATAATTTCATCATCTTTTTCCATTCTTGTATCTATATATGGTAAACTCATCATCTCAAAATGGTAATCATTTGTGTAAAATGCACATATTTTTTCTCTCGTATTTTTAGTTTCTTTCATTTGATTTCTCCCTTCGAATTTTAAAACTTCATAAAATCTTTTTTTGGGTACTGGTAAATTTTACCATTTGTTTACAAATATGTCAATAATATTTCAAAGAAATTTTTCCTTCTTTTTTCGACATTTCATTTATTATCCTTTTTTAGTATAAATTTTTCTAAATTGTTAATAATTAATAGTAAAGAATATTTTTCAAATTTATTATTTTGGAGGTAACTTATGAAAAAAAATTTAAAAATGGTAATTATTTTAAGCTTTCTTTTATTTATATATATTTCTATTTGTGCTTTTTCATATGCACAAAATGTGTCTACTGATATTGCAAATAGCGTTTTTCGTCTACATGTTATTGCCAATAGTGATACAGATGAAGATCAAAATTTGAAGTATTTAGTTCGTGATAATTTATTAAATTATATGAATACTATTTGCAAAGATTGTACATCTAAAGAAGAAGCAATTTCGATTGTGGAAGAAAAGAAAGATATTTTTAAACAAATTGCTGTTGATACTATTACTAATCAAGGTTATTCTTATCCAGTAACCATTAACATTGGCAATTTTGAATTTCCTACTAAACATTATGGCGATATTTCTTTACCAGCAGGTTTTTATGATGCTTTACGAGTTGAAATTGGTGAAGCAAAGGGGCAAAACTGGTGGTGCGTAATGTTTCCTCCTTTATGTTTTGTAGACATTTCTTCTGGTGTTGTGCCTGATGAGTCAAAAGAATTAATGGAAAATAGTTTATCGGAAGAAGAATTTGCTCTTGTTTCAGATCAGTCTGATAGTGAAATTCAGTTCAAGTTTAAATTATTAGAGTTTTTTACAAATAGTGGTTTGATAACTGCAAAAAAATAATATTTTAGTTTCTAGGTTACAGTTCACCAACATCATTTAAAATTACAAAATCCGAATCAATATTGTTATTCTAGTCTTTGAATCATCTAATTTATTCTCAGTGAACTGTAACATTTCTAGTTTTTAAATTATTATTAACTATTGCAATCATACTTACTTTGTGATATATTCTAATTAAGTAAAAGAGTATTATATCGTACTCTTTTTTTATGGAAAGAATAATATTGGGGGTTATTTAAATTGGAGAAATTAATTGTAAAAGGACCAACACCTTTAAAAGGCGAAGTAACCATTAGTGGTGCTAAAAATGCTGCCGTTGCTATTTTACCAGCTACACTTTTAATTGACGGTAGTTGTACCATTGAAAATTTACCAAACATAAGTGATATTAAAATATCATGTGAAATATTAGAAAAATTAGGTGCTAAAATAACTTGGAATAATCCAAATAGCATCACCATAGATACATCTAATTTAACAACAACAAGAGCTCCTTTAGACTTAACTAGTAAATTTCGAGCTTCTTACTATATAATAGGTGCTATGCTTAGTAGAAAAGGAGAAATCGAAGTAGGCATGCCAGGTGGTTGTAAACTTGGAGCAAGACCAATCGATCAACACATCAAAGGTTTTGAAAGATTAGGAGCTACTGTAACAGTCGAAAAAGGAACCATTTATGCAAAAGCAAAAAAATTAACTGGTTGTCCTATTTATATGGATATTGTTTCAGTTGGAGCAACGATTAATGTTATGCTAGCTAGTGTCTTGGCAAAAGGAACCACCATTATTGATAATGCTGCTAAAGAACCTCATATTGTAGATGTAGCAAACTTCTTAAATACAATGGGAGCTGATATTAGAGGTGCTGGAACAGATGTTATTAAAATTAATGGGGTTGAAAGATTAGGCGGAAATGCAACTTACAGCGTTGTTCCTGACCAAATTGAAGCAGGTACTTTTATGTTAGCTGCTGTAGCAACAAAAGGTGATTTAATAATAAAAAACTGTATTACCAAACATTTAGAGTCTATTACTGCTAAAATTATTGAAGTTGGTGGAAATGTAGAAGATAATATTGATAGTATCCGAGTTTGGTGTAATAAAAAACCAAATAAAGCTACTATAAAAACTTTGCCTTATCCAGGTTTCCCTACAGATTTGCAACCTCAAATGGGTGTTGTGTTATCTTTAGCAAATGGAAATAGTATGATACATGAAAGTATTTGGGATTCTAGATTTCAATATACAGATGAGTTAAATAAAATGGGAGCTAAGATTACGGCACAAGGAAAAACAGCCTTTTTTGAAGGAGTCAAAAAATTATCTGGTGCACCAGTTTATTCTTCTGATTTACGAGCAGGAGCTGCTCTTGTTATTGCTGGAACAGCTGCTGATGGTATAACAGAAATTTATAATTTGGAACATATTGATAGAGGTTACGAAAATATAGAAGAAAAATTTAGAAGTATTGGTGCTAAAATCGAAAGAGTTACAGAATAATTTACTAATTATTGCTAAAAAATTAATATTAATCAACAAATGAAGGAAAGATAAAACATGTTAAATTTTTGTAGTTTATATAGTGGTAGTAGTGGTAATAGTTTATTTGTAGAAACCTCCCATACAAAACTTTTAATTGATGCTGGGGTTAGTAGCAAAAAAATCGAAAATGCTTTATTAGATATTGGTATAGAACCTTGTAATATAGATGGCATTTTAGTTACTCATGAACATATTGACCATGTACAGGGACTAGGTACATTTTCTAAGAAATTTAATTTACCAGTTTTCGTTAATCAAGAAACTTTAGATGCTATGCCAAAACAAAGAGATAAAATAGATACAAATAATATAAAAACTTTTAAAATATCTGACAAATTTTCTATTGGAGATTTAGAAATTAAGCCTTTTTCCATTCCTCATGATGCTACTAATCCATGTGGGTTTAATATTTGGAAAGAAGATAAAAAAATAAGTATTGCAACTGATATTGGACATATGACAAATGATATTCTAAAACATTTAGAAGAAAGTCTGTTTATTATGTTAGAAGCTAATTATGACCCCGAAGTGTTACGTTGTTCTTCTTATCCTTTTAATTTAAAATCAAGAATTGCGGGACCAACTGGGCATTTGTCAAATGAAATTGCTGGCAAAACAATTTCTTATTTATTAAAATCTGGATTAAAAAATGCTATGTTGGGTCATCTAAGTAAAGAAAGTAATTTTCCAGAACTTGCTTATCAAACTGTTATGGACGAATTGCTTACCAATCAATATTTTGATACCAATTGCCTTGGTCTAAATGTTGCAAGTAGAGATAATCCTAGCAAATTAATTACTATCTAATAAATATTCTTTTTAAATTAAATAATATTTATTATTTAACTAAAAGAAATATCTACCATAAAATTACTTAAAACAGGAGTAACATATCATGTTAAATATTCAAATTATTTGTATTGGAAAATTAAAAGAAACTTATTTAAAGTCTGCCATTGATGAATATAGTAAAAGATTATCTAGATTTTGCAAACTCGAAATTTTAGAATTACCCGATGAAAAAATACCAGATAACTTAAATGCTAGCCTTTGTAATGAGATTCAATCAAAAGAATGTGAAAATATCATTCGTCATATCAAAAAAGATTCCTATTTAATTGCATTGGATTTAAAAGGAAAAGAGTTTTCTTCAGAGGAGTTTTCTTCTACAATTGAAAACATTTCTATGTTTTCTAGTAATTTAACTTTTATGATTGGTGGTTCTTTAGGTTTTACAAATGAATTATTAGATAAGTGCCAGCGAAAAATTTGCTTTTCTAAGATGACTTTTCCTCATCAATTAATTAGAGTTTTTCTTTTAGAACAATTATTTAGGGCTTTTAAGATTTCTAATGGTGAAACTTATCATAGATAATTTATTGGTTTTGTAGAGAAAATTAGAAAAAACTATATTTTAGGGGCGAACGCAAAGTTTTCATATTTTATGGTTAATTTATGGGGGATATTTTCTCTACAAAAATAAAAACAATGTAATATTAATCTGAAATTTTTTTTTGAATTTCTTTGCTTAATCGATATATTATAAATTTTTTGACGATTAAAAATATTGATATAAATAATAAAATTTTTGTTATCATGAAAAAAATTATATTCTAGTTTTTCCTATTTGTCAAGGAAAACTCATCTTCATTTTTCGACATTTTTTAGGATATCCATAAAGAACATATTCCTACACTTACTAATATTCCAACTATATCTGCTACAAGAGACGCTAATAAAACAAATCTTGTCTTTTTTATTTTTACACAACTGGTATAAATCGCAATTGTATATAATGTTGTTTCTGTAGACCCCATTATGGTAGATGCCATTATGCCAATTGTACTGTCTACTCCATAATTTTTCATAATATCGGTTGCAATAGCAATTGATCCACTACCTGAAATAGGTCTTAGCATAGCCAGTGGCATAATTTCACTTGGAAAATGTATAACATTTAAAAGCGGTGTAATAAAACGAATTATAATATCTAAAATTCCAGAACTTCTTAATGCTCCAATTGCAACAAATAAACCTATTAAAGTTGGCAAAATATTCCATACAATTTCAATTCCTTCTTTTGCACCTTCTAAAAAATCATCAAAAACTTTATTTTTTTCAATTAATCCATATGTAACAATTAATAAAATAATTAGTGGCATAGCCAAATTTGACAGAAAATTAATAATTTGCATATTGTATCTTCCTTTATTTATTTTTTTTATAAAATTTAATAATTAACATAGCACAAATTAATCCCATTACTGCTGCGCAAATCGTAGCAATCCATACTGGAAAAACAATTTTAGTTGGATTACTTGAACCCAATGAATTTCGAATAGCAATTACAGTTGTTGGTATAATTTGAATGGAAGCCGTATTTAAAACAATAAATATCAACATGGAATTGCTCAGTGTATCTTTTTGAATATTTTCTTTTTGCATAGATTTCATTGCTTTTAATCCTAATGGTGTTGCTGCATTTCCTAATCCTAAAATATTTGCAATCATATTCATGGAAATTTCTTTCTGAATTTGTTTATTTTTTTTCATTTCTGGAAATAATATTTTTATAATCGGTTTTAATAAATTTGTTAATTTATCAATTATACTTGTTTGATTGGCAATTTGCATAATTCCATTCCATAAACATATGGTTCCGAAGTAATTCAATTGATAGTCTAATTGCATCACTTGTGCTTTCAAAAATACTAGCATTTAATTGTTCTAAATTTCCAGAAAAAATGGCATAGGAAAAAGATATTAAGATAAATACTGGCCATATCTGATTTAACATACTTATCACCTAAACAATTTTATTCTAAACTTGATTTTTTTATTACAATATAATTGACCTACATTTTTATTTGTGATATATTATGAACATAGGGATTGTAAAAATATAACTTTTAAGGAGGATGGATTGTATGAAATCAACTGGAATTATTAGAAGAGTAGATGAACTTGGTAGAGTTGTTATTCCGATAGAAATCCGAAATCAATTCAATATTGTTGAAAAGGATCCTATCGAAATATTTGTAAATGGTTCTTCCATTATTTTAAAAAAATTCGAACCAAATTGTATCTTCTGTGGTAATAATGAAAACTTATTAACTTATAATGATAAATTAATATGTTATGATTGTGCTAATAAAATTAGTGCTTTAGAAAAAAAATAAAAATAAATAAAAAAATTAATACGAAAAAGTATTAATTTTTTTATTTTATCTATTATTTTAAAAAATTATATGAATTTTTGATATATTTCATTTTTATTTAATCCTCTATCTTTTGCTATCTTTTTTATTATTTCCTTTTTTTCCATTCCTTGTTTTTCATATAATTTATAATGTTCTTCTAAACTTAAATCCTCAAAATTATTTTTGACTTCTATTTTTTTATTTCCTTCTATTATTAAAACCATCTCACCTTTTAAATTTTCTGCTTGATGAATCATTTCTTTTATATTTCCTCTTATAAATTCCTCATGAACTTTTGTTAATTCTCTTGCCAACGTAATTTGTCTATTTTCTAAAATTATTTCTAAATCTTTTAATGTTGTAATTAACTTATGTGGTGCTTCATATAAAATAATTGTTTTTTTAGTATTTTTTATTTCTTCTAATTTTTCTTTTCTTAATTTTTTATTGAGTGGCAAAAATCCTAAAAAATTGAATTCTTTTGTATCCATTCCAGAGGCAATTAAAGCATTTATCATTGCACACGCTCCTGGAATCGGAATGATTACTATACTTTCTTCTATACATTTTTGTATAATAACTTCTCCTGGATCACAAATTCCTGGTGTTCCTGCATCTGATACTAAAGCAAGATTTTGTCCTTCTTTTAATTTTTCTATTAGTAGTTTCGTTTTTATATCTTCATTATGTCTATGGTAACTAATTAATGGTTTTGTAATTTCTAAATGATTTAATAATTTTAAAGTATGTCTTGTATCTTCTGCTACTATTAAATCTACACTTTTTAATACTTTAACTCCTCTTAATGTAATATCTTCTAAATTGCCAATAGGGGTTGCTACTATATATAATTTCCCAAATTTATTTTCTTCCATTTTATCTCCTTTGAATATTACGATTATTTTTTATTTATGATATATTTTATTAATTTCTTCTGTATAATTTCCTTCTTGATTATAAATATATAAATTTTTTTGTATATTTAAAAATGGTTTTGCATTTTTAATTCCTTTTATTAAAATTAATTTTGGTTCACTTTTTTCATTTGAATATACAAAACGCAAAATTTTAGGTTCTATTTTATATTTTCTCATATTCTCTATTATATCGACTAATCTATTTGGTCGATGTACCATATAAAATTCGCCTTTATCTTTTAATAAACTTTTTGAAACTTTTATAAATTCCTCTAATGTAGCTGTTGTTTCATGTCTTGCTATTATTTTTTTTTCTTCTTCATTAGTGATTCCTGTATGTTTTTTTTGATAAGGTGGATTGGTTACAATCACATCAAAACTATTTTTCGGTAATTTATTTTCTAAATTTAAGATATCTTCGTTTATGATTTTAAATCGATTTTCCAGTTGATTCATTTGAATACTTTTTTGTGCCATTTTGTAGACTTCTATTTGTTTTTCTACTCCTATTATTTCTTTTAATTTTGTTTTTACACATAATAAAGTGGCTATAATTCCTGTACCTGTTCCTAAGTCTATTACTGTTGCATCTTTTTTGATTTCTTTTGCAAAGTCTGATAATAATATACTATCTATTCCAAAACAAAATCCTGTTTTATTTTGTATAATTTTTAATTGTTTAAATTGCAAGTCTTCTATTTTTTCATTTTCATTTAATTTTATTTTCATAATTTCTTCCTTTTTTATAATTGCAAATATGTTATTATTTAATTTATTACTTGCCCACCTAAAAATATTAAAAAAATATAGAAAGCGAATTGAAAATTAGCTTAAACGAGCTGTCTGTATTTTTTAATATTTTTAGGTGGACAGCATAACAAAATAATATAAATTAAATATAATATTGACAATTAGCTAACTTTTTTCATATTATACTATAAATAAAATAATTTTGCAAAATTTAAAATTTAGGAGAAAAGAAAAATGGAAAGAATTTTTTTAAATGAAAATAATCAAAATAATAGAGGAGAAAAAAATCCCCCTCCAAAAAAATCTTTTGATTTTAAATTATATAAAAAAAATACAATTAATTCCCTTAATGATGTTGAATATTTTTTAAATAATTTTCAGCATTATTCAAAATATTTTAAATTATTTAAAATTATGAAAAAATAAAAACTTACTAAAAACAAAATTATTTTAATTAATTTTTTCTAGTATACATTTCATTAAATTCTTGATTTTCGTTTCCATCAATTAATATTTTTACTTGATTGATTTCTGTCAATTCTGTTACTGTATTGACAATACAATTTATTAAATTATTTTTTTCTTTTTCATCTTCTTTTCCATAATTTAAAAATTCACTTGATAAATCTAATACTACACAATCACCTTCTAAATAGCTTTTATTTAATTTTGTTCCTTCTGGCATTATTTTTTTATTTTTTTCATTTTTTGGACCTTCTATTAATAAATTTATTAATTTTTCATGTGCATTATTGATAATTTCTTTAATATCGATTAATCTTGCTTCTGGATTAATTTCATTGGTTTCTTTATTTGGAAAATATAAACTAACAATTGTTTGTCTTACTTGTTCTTCTGTTATTTCCTCTTCTGGAGTATATTCCTCCATCATTGTTTCTTGATTCCTATTTTTAACATATTGAATTCCAAAATATCCAGCTATTAATATGATAATTAATATAATAAAAAATATTATTCCAATTTTTTTATTTTTCATCTTTCCCTCCTTGCTTTTTATTTATTAATTATCTTATTACTTGTTTGTCCATTTTAGAACAATTTCTAAAATGATTTTAGATGATTTTTTCTTCCGTTCCCAAAGTAGTCAAAATGATTGCCCCAGTATTTTCCATTTGACAAAAAGTCATTTTCCGTATAAAATGAAAGGAACGCAAAGGATTATTTTATTTACAGAAAGGTGGTTTTCCTTATGGAAAATATTTTACATGTTGGACTAGATGTTGGTTCAACTACTGTTAAAATTATTGTTATGGATAAAAATAAAAATACAATATATAAAGATTACCAAAGACATTTTTCAGATACAAAAAATACAGTTTGCCGTGTCTTAGAAGACTTACTGGTTCGTTTTGCTTCTTCTTCTTTTACATTGGCTCTTACTGGTTCAGGAGCTATGTCTGCTGCTAAATTTTTAGGTGTTAATTTTATTCAAGAGGTGGTTTCTTGTAAGCGTTCTGTTGAAAAATATATTCCTAAAACAGATGTTGTGATTGAACTTGGTGGTGAAGATGCTAAAATTATTTATTTTGATCAGTCTATTGAACAACGTATGAATGGTACTTGTGCTGGTCGGAACAGGGGCTTTTTTGGATCAAATGGCTTCTTTATTACATACGAATACAGCTGGCTTAAATGATTTAGCCAAAGGTTTTTCTACCATTTACCCAATCGCTTCTCGTTGTGGTGTCTTTGCTAAAACTGATATTCAACCTTTGATTAATGAAGGAGCTGCTAAGGAAGATATTGCTGCTTCTATTTTTCAAGCAGTTGTTAATCAAACAATTAGTGGTCTTGCTTGTGGTAGACCAATTCGAGGTAATGTGGCCTTTTTAGGTGGACCTTTAAATTATTTATCAGAACTTCGCAATCGTTTTATTGAAACACTTCATTTAAAAGATGATGAGATTATTGTTCCAGAAGAAGCTCATCTTTTAGTTGCTAAAGGTGCTGCTTTGGATTCTATTCATTGCGATATTATGACTCCTAATGAATTACATAAAAAAATTGAAAATCTAAAAAATTCCCAAGATAACACAACTCATCCTTTGGATCCATTGTTTAAAGATAAGGAAGATTATCAAATATTTAAGCAAAGACATGATCAAGCAAAAGTTGAAAGGGCTTGTTTAGAAAATTACGAAGGAGACTGTTACCTTGGTATTGATGCTGGTTCTACTACTACTAAATTGGTTTTAATTGATAAAGAAGGAAAATTATTATATTCACTATATGGAAATAATGAAGGAAATCCATTAAAAAGTGTTATAAATATGTTAAAAGAACTTTATACACAATTACCTAAAAAAGCAATTTTACGATATAGTGGTGTAACTGGTTATGGTGAAAAGTTAATTCAAACAGCTTTAAATGTAGATTTAACTGAAATTGAAACAATTGCCCATTACACTGCTGCTAAAACTTTTCAACCAAATGTAACTGCTATTGTTGATATTGGTGGGCAAGATATGAAATATATTCGCATGAAAAATGGTTCCATTGATAATATTTTGTTAAATGAGGCTTGCTCTTCTGGTTGTGGTTCTTTTATTGAAACTTTTGCGAAAAGTTTAAATTTAGAAATTGTTGATTTTGTTACAGAAGCAATTCATGCCAAAAGACCAGTTGATTTGGGATCTAGATGTACTGTATTTATGAATTCTAAAATTAAACAAGCTCAAAAAGAAGGTTACAGTGTTGGCGATATTTCAAGTGGATTATCTTATTCAGTCATTAAAAATGCTATTCAAAAGGTTATGAAGGTAAGAGATGTAGAAACTCTTGGAAAACATATTGTTGTACAAGGTGGTACTTTTTATAATAATGCTGTTTTACGTGCTTTTGAATTGATTGTTGGAAAAAATGTTGTTAGACCTGATATTTCTGGTTTAATGGGTGCTTATGGAATAGCTCTTTTATCAAAAGAACAATATGAAACTAATTTAGATATGGAATATCAATCTACTCTATTAAAGACAGAAGAACTAGAACATTTAGAAATTAAAATAACACATACACGTTGTAAAAATTGCGAAAATCATTGCAAATTAACAATTAATAAATTTAGTAATGGACAAATTCACATATCTGGTAATCGTTGTGAAAAAGGTGCTGGTATCATTACTCAAACAAAAGAGTTGCCAAATTTAGTTCATTATAAACAAGAACGACTTTTTAATTATAAGCCTTTAGAAGAACAGTTTGCTACTAGAGGAACCATTGGTATTCCTAGAGTTTTAAATATGTATGAGGATTATCCTTTTTGGTTTACTTTTCTAACTACCTTAGGTTTTCGTGTTATTCTTTCTGAAAAAAGCACACGTAAAACCTATGAAAAAGGAATGGAATCTATGCCTTCTGAGTCAGTTTGCTACCCTGCTAAACTTTCTCATGGACACATTGAAAGTTTATTAGAACAAGGTATTACCACCATTTTCTATCCTTGTATGCCATATTCTAGAAAAGAATATGAAAAAGCTGACAATCATTACAATTGTCCCATTGTTATTTCTTATTCTGAAGTATTAAAAAATAATGTGGAAGGATTAAAAAAAGATAACATAAAATTCCTAAATCCATTCTTACCTTTTGATAAGAAAAACTTAGTAAAAAAAATGATGGAATTAGAGGAATTTAAAGACTATCACTTTACAAAATCAGAATTAACAGAAGCTGCCCAAAAAGCAGAAATGGAATACCAAAACTGTAAAAAAGATATTCAAAATAAGGGAACACAAACCATTCGCTATTTAGAAGAAAATCATTTAAAAGGAATTGTTTTAGCTGGTCGTCCTTATCATGTAGATCCTGAAATTAATCATGGTATTGACACTTTGATTACTTCTTTAGGACTTGCTGTTTTGACAGAAGATAGTATATCTGATAAAGCACAAGCCAAAAGACCAATTCGAGTAGTTGACCAATGGGTGTATCATGCTAGACTTTATGCTGCTGCTGACTTTGTTGGCAAACATGATTGTCTAGAACTCATTCAATTAAATTCTTTTGGCTGTGGGGTTGATGCTGTAACAACTGATCAAGTAGAAGAAATATTAACAAGTTTTAATAAAATGTATACTTTAATAAAAATTGATGAAGTTAATAATTTAGGAGCAATTCGTATTCGTATTCGTTCACTACTAGCTAGCATGAAAAAACGTGAACAAGAGCATAAACAAGAACCTAAAAATGGAGATTATGGAATTCAGAAAAAAATATTTACCAAGCAAATGCGTAAAGATTATACTATTTTAATTCCTCAAATGGCACCCATTCATTTTGAATTATTAGAATCTGCTGTTCGTTATTCTGGCTATCATGTTGAATTATTACGAAATTGTACACAAAAAACAGTAGAAACAGGATTAAAATATGTGAATAATGATGCTTGCTATCCTTCTATTTTGGTAACAGGACAAATGATAGAGGCTCTTCAATCTGGAAAATATGACTTAAATAAAACTGCTTTAATTATGTCACAAACTGGTGGTGGCTGTAGAGCAACAAATTATATTGGATTTATTCGAAAAGCTTTAAAAGATGCTGGGTTTGAAAATATACCTGTTATTTCGTTTAACGTTGTTGGTATGGAAAAAATGCCTGGATTTAAATTAACCATTCCATTGGCAGAAAGATTATTAAAAATGGTAGTTTATGCTGATTTATTACAAAAAATGTTAACAAAAAATAGAGCCTATGAAGTGCATATTGGCCAAACACAAAAATTATTTGATATTTGGCTAGAAAAATGTAAAAAATTATTAGAAAAATCGAATACCAAAGAATTTAAACAAAGTATTTATGATATGGTAAATGATTTTGAAAAAATAGAATTAGATACAACTGTTCAAAAACCTCGTGTTGGTATTGTAGGTGAAGTTTTAATTAAATACCATCCTTTTGGTAATAACTTTGTGGTTGATCTTTTAGAAAAAGAAGGAGCAGAAGTCATTTTACCAGATTTTATGGGATTTGTTAAATTTATGTGTACACACAAAGTTACTTTTAATAATTTATTAAATACTAATAAAACTTCTTCTAAGTTGATGAAAGCTGCCATTAAATTAATAGATATTCTTGAAAAAGATGTAAAAATTGCTTTAGCAAATTCTAAAAAAGGCTATTTACAGCCATGTGACATTTGGCATTTAGAAGAAAAAGTTAAAGATGTATTATCAATTGGTAATCAAACTGGTGAAGGTTGGTTTTTAACAGCTGAAATGATTGAATATATTGAAAATGATATTCCTAATATTGTATGTGTTCAACCTTTTGCTTGTTTACCAAACCATGTTGTTGGAAAAGGTGTTATTAAAACTATTCGTGAGAAATTTCCAAGTGCTAACATTTCTCCTGTTGACTATGATCCAGGTGCTAGTGAAGCTAATCAAGCAAATAGAATTAAATTATTAATGACTGTTGCAAAAGATAATTTAAAAGAAAAACAAAATGAAAAACAAGCTTTGGAACATGAAAATACCATTCCTATAACAGAAAATAAAACAGAAGAAACTGTTTAAAAATTATGAAATCTATTTAATTTATTTATGATATTAAATAATAATAATTTTATTACAGCTAAAGCCTCGCCTTTGACAAAAAGGTGAGGCTTTATAATTTAATCTTAGCATATTTTTAAAATTTTAGGAATATGTTTTTTGGTTTGTTCATATCCTAATTGGTATAATTCATCAATTTTTTTCATATCTAATAGACCTATTTTTTCACTTTTTATTTTTAGAATACATTCTGCTCCTTCCATTTCGTAATTAGAAAGTTCTTGGCATAATAAATTAATGGAACGCCCTGCTATTTCTACTAAATTTCTATCACATTTTTCGCTTTCTTTATCATCAAAAATAATACTAAGAACTTTATTGGCACCTAATTCTTTTAATTCCTTCCAAGGTACATTTTCTCGGATTCCTCCATCTATTAATTTTGTATTTTTGTAAGGGCATGGAGAAAAAACAACTGGATAACTACAGCTTGCTCTTACTGCTTTTCCTATATTTATGTCATTTATGTAAATATTTTTATTAAAATTCTCCTCTTCCCTAAATTGGCAAGATGTAAAACATAGAACCCTCCCATTGCATAAATCCACACTTGGTATAACAAGTGGCTTTTGTATGTCTGCTATTTGATTGATATTTTTT
This sequence comes from Clostridia bacterium, assembly GCA_022795075.1. Lineage (GTDB taxonomy): Bacteria > Bacillota > Clostridia > TANB77 > CAG-508 > CAG-269. The sequence continues at coordinate 25,959 of JAAWGB010000008.1, forward strand.
GTTTTTCCTATTTGATTGATTAATTTTTCGATTTGTTTTCCACTATTTAATCCTTCTATTTGTATTTGTCCTGTGAAAATTAATCCTAATATTAATTTAAATATATTTAATAAATCTACATATTTTATTTTGTTACAGTATTTTTTGAAAATTTTATACATTTCTTCTGCTTGAAATCCCATGGCATATAAAGTTGCTACAATGCTTCCGTGATGAGGTTCCTCCAACGTATTCAAATTTTATGTTATTTTCTTCTAATGCTTTTATGGCTCCAATGTGTGCAGCTCCTTTGACTCCTCCTCCTGCTAAACACAATCCTTTTTTATTTTTCATTTTGTTTTTTCTCCTTTTTATTATAATTTGTATTCCATTTTATGAAAAATCTTATTAAATTGTTCTTTTTTTATAAAACAACCTATAGGGAATATTTTACAAAAACTTGACATACCATTAAATATATAGTATACTCTTAATAGATAAGGAAATTAATTCTTTTAAGACCTTTATTTATATAAAAAACAGGGAATATTGCGGATTCCCTGTTTTTACTTACTCCTTTTCTATGTAGCTTAAAATTTTTAGTAATAGAATATGTTTGATTAATTCTTTTAATTCCTTCATTTACATCACCTCCTTAATGAAGGTAATAATATTATATAATATTTATTAATTTCAACATATCTGTGAATTTTTATTAATAAGTTTGGAATCTGTTTAAATTTACAGATAATTTATTGAATGATTTTACTTTTTATGTTATAGTATTTTTAGAAAGGATTATGCTAATGAAAAAAAATTATTATGATATTTTACAAGTAAATAAAAATGCTTCTGCTGAAATTATTGAAAAAGCTTATAAAACTTTGGCTAAAATGTATCATCCTGATTTGCAAGAAGAAAGTAATAAAAAACAGGCAGAAGAAATTTTAAAACAAATAAATGAGGCTTATGAAATTCTATCAGATTCAGAAAAAAAGAAAAATTACGATGCTTTTCTTGCAAAAGATGAAGATGAACATCTTTCAAATAAAATGAAAAATGAAAATGATAAATCTCACGTTTCTTCTACCACTTATAATTCTACTATTTCTATCAGAGATTTACATGCCTTGCAAGAACAAGAACGATTGTATAAGCAAAAATTGCAACAAGATCAATTTCATCAAAAACAATTACAATATAAAAGAGATTTAGCTTATCAAGAACAACTTCAGCAAGCTAGAAAGCAAGCTTATTATGACGCCTATATTCAAGATTTAAAAAATCGTGGCTATAAAATTCGTTATAAAAAATCTATAAAAGATTACATAAAAGGATTGATTGGTACAATTATTGTTCTATTTATTTTATTTTTATTATGGAAGATTCCTTTTATTCAAAATTTCATTTTAAGTTTTTTAGAAAAATATACTATTTTAAAAAAATAAGTGTTTCTTTTTATAAAGCACTTATTTTTTATTTTATATAATTTTATTAAACAATTTACCTTGCCATTTTTTTACGCATCTATCTATTCCAACAAATATAATAATAAAAATTATAATTTCCACTATTAAAGCTGTTACGATATTCAATTCTTCTAATATATTAGCAATATACATTAAAAATAATACATTTATTATCATAAAAGCATATTGAAAAAATTTATTATCACTTTTTTTTACTACAGAATATTCTGTATCCCAATTTAAATTAGGTCTTCTTAAATCTACAATTAACATTAAATAACTATTAATAAAATTAATAAATGTTGCAATTATCAATACCATCCATAAATATGCTATATTGATACTTGGAATTAAATACCATATAAGTCCTAATACTATTATTGATACCCAAAAATTTAATACTATTTGAGGAATATTTTTATAAATAAATTGTTTGTATAATTCAACTGGTACATATTTCATAAAAATTGCATTTTTTCCTTCTCTTGAAATAGCTGTTAATGAGATATTGGATATTGAAAATAATACCTGTAATATAATTAATATAATACTTACCGCTTCTGTATTAAAAGATAAACCTTGTATTTCGCTTTGTATGGTCTCATCTTGCATTACTTCTATAACAATTGGCAAGAATACAAAAATTAATATAATACTAGTAATTAAAATAAAAATAATTGGAAAAACACATTGCATAAAAAAAATGGGTTCTCTTATTAACATCTTAAATTCTTTTTTTATATATGTTTTCCTTATACTATAAAATTTTATATCTTTTTTTATATCAATTTCCTTTTTCTTTTTATTAGAATAGCTTATCATGCTTTTTAATATATCTTTTAGATATGTTATTCTTCCAATTGCTATAAAAATAATACCTCCTATTACATTATAAAAAATTAATTTTATGATATATAATATTGTTGTTATATTAGATGGATTGGATAAAATATTAATACTTGGATTAATAATTAAAAAGTTTTTTCCTATTTCTTCTATTTTTTCACTAAAGTAATTAACTTCTTGTAATGCTTGTTCTTCATTTTGTATTTTAAACACACTATTTAATAGCTTTGCTTCTAATATACAAAGCAACATAATCATAATTATGGTAATGACTAATTGAAAAATATCTTTGTTTTTAATAAATCTTGAAAATCTCATAAGCATTAACATGATCGTACTAATGCAAAGGGCTAAAAATACTGGAAATATCATTAAAATTATTATTTCCCAAAAATAAAATGCAAAATGTACATTGGTTAATAATCCAAATAGTGTAAGTGGTACCATTCCAAAAACTATTTCTGATACATATAACATACTTAATAAGGTATTAAATTTTGCTAGTAATAATTCTATTGGTTTTATTGGCATATGCAACACTTTTTCAATATCTTTTGAGAAAAAGAATATGTTAGCACAAACTAATATCGTTTGAAATAGCAAAAATATGGCTAATAGAAAAAAATATACATTTAAAAATATTTTTTCTTGCCCTACTTCTTTTAAAAAGATTATAACTTCATAACTAACATAAGTAATCCCTAAAAAAGCAATCGAAATTAACCAAAAAAACATGGATTTTTTATTAAATTTCTTTTTTTGTTTATCAAAGATGGCTAAATTTTGATAGAACTCTTTGATAAATACTTTTGTTAAACTAATTATTTTTTTCATCTTTCTTTGTTATCTCCATAAATAATTCTTCTAAAGAAGCATTTTCTTTTAATTCTTTTTTCATTTCTTCGTGTGTTCCTACAAAAATTAATTTTCCATGATGGATAATTCCAATTCTATCGCATAACTTTTCCGCAATTTCTAGTATATGTGTGGAAAAAAATACTGAATGATTAGCTTTTGCATGTTCTTTCATTTTTCTTTTTAGATTAAATGCTGCTTCTGGATCTAATCCTGTTAATGGTTCATCTAAAACCCAATTTTTAGGAGTGTGTAATAAGACTGACACAATAATTATTTTTTGCCTCATTCCGTGTGAATAACTTTGAATTTTATCATTTAAAACTTCATATATTCCAAATTCTTTAGTTAGTTGTTGAATTCTTTTTTCCCTTATTTCTTTTTTTATTTCATAGATATCTGCAATAAAATTCAAGTATTCTATTCCTTTTAGCTTTAAAAACATATCTGGATTGTCTGATACGAATCCAATTTGTTTCTTCGCCTCAATTGGAGCTGTTTGAATATTTTTTCCGTCTATTAATATTTCTCCTTCATCTATTTCTAATATACCTGTTAGCATCTTTATTGTGGTAGTTTTCCCAGCTCCATTTGGTCCTAAGAAACCAAAAATTTCTCCATCTTTTATTGTTAGGTTTATATTATTGATTACTTTTGTCCCCTTTTTATAGGATTTTGATATGTTTTTTATTTCTATCATATGCTACCTCCTGCTTTCTTTTCTATTATATAAAATTACATAAAAATATGCAAGGGATTACTTTTTATTGTAATCCCTTTTTATTTATTCTATACTAAAAGACATAGCAAAGTCTATTCCTTCTCCCAATTCCATTACAATGTTTGCTTTTTTAGTATTACCATTTCCATCTGATAAAGTTAAAATATAAACATAATATCCTGATTCTTCTTTAAAACTTGCCTCTTCAATGATATTATTTTCAAAAAAATTGTCTTTTATATATGTTTCAAATTCTTCTTGTGTTTGAAAATTACGGTTTTTAAAACTTTGTGCTAAAAGATTATAAGCATAATAATATTTTTTATCGTTAATGGCATTTATAAATCTCATTGTATTCATAGATACTTTTTCTTGTGCATTTGATTTTTTATATTCTTCTTCTACTTTTGGTAAACTTATTGTATAAATATCTAGCATAACTGTAAATTCTGTTGGATTGATGTTAGATATATTAAATACATAATAATTTTCTTTTGCATCTTTTTCAATATATTGTGTCATGTCTCCTTGTGTTTTAGCATCATATTCTGATAATGTTATCCCTATAAATTTGTTTTTGTTTTCATCAACATATTTTTTAAAATTGTCAATATTTCCAAAACATTTCTTTTTATAGGTATCTTCTAAAAATTCATATGCCAATTCTACATTTGATAATAACATCATTTTATAATTTTGAAAATATTGTTTTAATCTGTATTCTTCTGATAATTGTTCATAAGTATATTGATTGTTATCATTTTTTTCTATTTTTATGTTATTATTTTCTATTTTCTGTTCTTGATAAATTTGTTCATTAATTGGTTCTATTGAAAATGTTTTATTTTCTATATCTAAATTAACAATTACATATAAATTACTAATAAAATTGTATTGAAAGTCTGTTACATATCCATAAACTTTATATTTATTAACACTATCACTACTTTTTAATTTCATATCAATTGGAACAAACATTAATTTTTGATTTACTTTCGGTACATATTGATAGACATTATTTAAAGTGATTTTGTTTTTTTCTATATATTCTGTACTTAATAAGTTATAAGCATTTTTATTAATTGTTTCTTGTTCTACTACTTTGGTATAATTATTATTTTCATCTCTTCCATAATAACTACTACTTTCTTGGTTAATACCTGATAGATAAGTTGTTACACAATTGGATACTACTAAAAAGTCATATTTTTCTATTCTTTCTTCATCTGTTACAATTTTTTGTGTTTCTTCTATATTTTCTTCTATTAATTCGTCATTTAGGTTTAGATGATTATTTTCTTGTTTTTTTTCTATTTTGGTTAATAGTACTATAACAATTATTATTATAATTATAATGCTAATCATTAATGCTACCATTATCTTTTTTATGGTTTCTTTATTCATATATACCTTCTTTCTATTGACCACTATAATTTCTAAAAATAGCTGTTGGACGTGAACGTATAAAGTCTTCTACTGGTACTTCTTTACATACATCACCTGTTTGTGGCTCATGAATAACTGTTTTTTCTCCAGAATAAATTCCAACGTGTGTCTTTGTTACAATAATACCTCCTGCTTGTAATTCATCAATAGAATTTACTGTTGTAAAATGGTCGTCTGTCATTAATGATTCTGCTTTATGTGGTAAGTCAACTCCCAATGCACGTTGATAACATACTTTAACCAATCCTGAACAGTCCATTCCTTCTGTATAGCTTTCTCCTCCCCATACATAAGGTACTCCTAATGCTCCACGCGCTTCTTTAACAACTGCTGAATTAGATCCTTCCCATGTTTTTCCCTTATACTGATTATAATACCCTTGTGCTGCATCAATTCTTTTTTGGCTACTTTCTATATAATCTGTTTCTGAACATCTTTCAAATCCTAGACAAAATGCTCTTGTAGCATCTTCAACATTAGTTGCATTTGTCCACTCTTCACGGTAATGAGCATATTTAGCAAAAAATTGATGTTCTGTATATGGTACAGCGTCACCTTGTCTAGGCAAAGTAATTTCTGCTATTAAAAATTCAATTTGTATATCTACATCTGACCAATCTTTTCCTTTTGACTGTGCATAAGAAAATAAACAATCTTTTCTACCAAATGACCATTGGCAAAGACCATGTCCTTCTCCTGTTTTCTTTTCTATTGCTGCTGGATCAAATCCTGATTCTCCATATATATTTCCCATTACCCCTGCTACAGCATATTCACTATATCCAAGATTTCTTAAAGTATACCATACTTTTTCTTCTACGTCTCCTCCACATATATTAGGATTTAAAGAAGTTAATTCTCCTGGTAAAAATCTATTTTTATCAAATTCTTTTACCCCAGATTTTATTCCTGCCGCTTTATATAATAAATATTTTACTGTGTCTAACAAATCTTTCGTACTATCATTTGTTTCTATAATTTCAAATAGCCATGTAGGTACATCTTTTATTTTTCTTTTATTATCTAAATATTTTGTATCTTTAAAAATTGTTACAAAATTTGGTTTTGTTGCTTCATCTGTTTTTTCTATTGATGTTGGATTTCCTTTAATCCATTTTTGTGTATTTATTTTATTCGTTATAATATTATATTGATTCATCTTTCTAGTATAATATTTAACATTAATATTTTCTGTAAAAGTAACATTTTGGTTTGTATCTGTTGTTACTTTTTTTCTTAATTCTTCTTTTTTCTTGTCAATTTCCTCACAAGAATAATTATCTCCTACACTAGTTGGTGAACTTGGATAGTTTTCTTCATCTGGTTGATCAGCTCGACTTGTTGATGTTGTTTCTGTTGGTTGACTATAAGTATATTTATTTTCATAGTCTACAATCCATACATTTGCTTTTGTTATAGATATATCTAAAGTATTTGTTTGTGTTTGTGTTGTTTTAGTTGTTACATATTCCTCATCATCTTGACAAGGATCATGTTCATCATTGGAAACTGTTCCTGTACTTTTATTATCATCACACTCTGCTGTAATAGTTGCATCTACTATTGCTTTTGTTCTTTTGGTATAATGGCTTTCATCTATTGTTGTATGAGTTGTCAAGTTATCATGAATTGTTATTTCTATTTCACTTCCATAAACTAAATCCGCAAGTTCAAATACAAAATCTTTATCTTCTCCTACTACTAAAAATGCCCATAATAAATCAAAAGGCATTGTATATGGTTCTACCATTGATTCATAGTTAATATTCGTTGTTGTTATGGAATATTGTGATCCCTCATCACCTTCTAAATTCGCATCACTATCAGTTGTATGACTTGTTGTATTGATTTGTGACCAAGTAGCAACAACTGCTATATAACTTGAATTATTGGATGAAGTAGATGCAATTCCTGTTGCTCCTGCTTCTGTTGTTACTATATATTTACATCCTATTGTAATATTACTTATATCTTGCCAGCCAAATTTGTCTGAATTACCACTACCAGGATTGCATACATATACTTGTCCATTTTCGTTGATATCTACAATTGCCATAATATGACTATTTTTTGTAAATTTCGTTCTACTATCAACAGAAACCAGCATAACTTTTCCATTTCTTAAATTTTCTTGTATGGTTTCTGCTGAAGGAGCTTGTATGACTTCTGATGTCATACCAAGAGAATCCATTTCTTGTTTTAATGTGTCGTAAGAAGTAAAACCATAGTTACTATTCATTTGCGCTGCAATTTCTTTAGGAGTTAGTTCTGTATTTTTCAAACCGCTTGCCAAAATTGCTATAGAAGTTGGACCACATCCAGAAGAATGTATTGTTCCACTCCAATATGAATCATCTTTATAAGATCCTGCAAATTGTTTGTAATGTTTATAAGTAATTCCTGCTGATGATGTATACTCTTCTGTATATCCATCACCATTTACTGGTGTTACTGTTGCTGTTTGTTTTTTATCTTCTTCATCTTTTTTTTTCTTATCTTTATTTTTTTCCTTGTTTTCATCCTCTTTTGTATCTTCTTCTTTTTTATTTGTATCTTCTTCTAATTTTTTTTGAGTTGTACTAGTTGCTGATTTTTTTAATGTAAAATGGCTTAATGCCGCTTGTTTTGCTTTTTCATCTCCATTATTGTTATATTGATCAATATAACTTTGAAATGTTTCTGGATCTGTATATATTAAGTTAGATTGATTTCCTTCTGTATCTGCTCTTTTAAATTTTATAATTCCTTGAAATAAATCCTGTTTTTTAATCATTTCTTCCCAGTCTATTGGTTCATTTGGATTGGGACGAGTATCTGGAAATTTGGTTACAACTTCTGCTCTTATTAATCTGGCTAGTTCTTCTGGCGTATCTAAGTATTCGTCTACTCTACTCTTGTTTTCTAACATTTTGTCCCATAATTCTTCTGCATCAAAACTATTTTCAAGATTTCCTTCTTTATTGATAGAAAGCGAATTAATAAATTGTTCACTAGCAAAAGGTACGCTGCTCCAATCATCTTCTTTGTAAGTTCCATCATCTATTGTTAAAAAATAGGTTATTCCCGCTAGAATAATAATAATTGGAATAATTGGTAAAATAAGTATTAATAATATCTTTTTTCCTCTTTTTAAAATCATTTTTGCAACTTTTTTGATTGCCTCTTTTGCCTCTTCCATATACTCACCTCGTTTCTTACTTTATTTCTTATTTTATTCTTTTTAAATATTTGCTTTAAATTTTACTCCTTCGCTTAATTGCCCATCATATAATGTTACATCAGAAAATACAATTGCTTCTATTTTTTTGGTAGTTATATATGAACTATAAAATTTAATTGTAATTTGCTTTGTTTCCCCTTGATGAACGGTTAACATTGGCTCTATTAATTCATGACTATAACAAGGATATTGATTTCCATTACGATCTTCTAAATATAATGATTTTACATCTGTCCTACTATCTAATACCATTATACTTTTTGTATGATTTGTGACTTCAATAGTATATACTTCATATTCCATATAAGTATTTTTATTGATAACTTTCATACTAATATTATCTGTCTGAGTTGTTTTATTAATGTTTGTACTTCCTACATAATTATTGATGTTTAATTTATATTCATTTCCTTGCTTTTCTACTGTAATATAATCTTGTTTGGTATAACTATTATTATTTCTACCTGTTGAAAGTATGTCTTCCATTATTTTTACTTTATAAGTATTATTCATCCAATTTTCTACTGAACAAGTCTTAGCTTCTCCATTAAATATGTCATTATAATAAGCTTGTTCAAAGATTTCTATTGTATTATATAACTGTTCTTTACATTTATCTGTAAGTAACTCATAAGCTTTTTGTATTTCTTTTTCATTACAATAAGATATAAATTTATTAATGGTTGTTATAGCACTTTCTAATTGATTGTCCTCTATTTTTTCTCCTGTAACAACTGATCTTTTGTCTGTTAATTGTGTCGTTTTTGTGTTTATTCCTTGTTTTATATCATTTGTTGGCGTTACTATAGTTTGTTGACGATTTATGTTATAAACAGTATTTACCAATTGTAATAAGATGAAAGCAGAGAATATAATTATTAAAATCCCCCATATTTTTTTTCTGTTTTGATTATAATATCGTATCAGATTCATAATTATTTCCTCCGCTTTTTATTATTTTTTAAAATCATAGAATTTATCAATTTCTCTAAGTCTTCTTTCTGCAAATTCTTTTCTGTTTTCTTCTTTTACGCCACTTTCTCCTGCCATATCTGCAAATCTTGCTTTCCACTCATTTCTTGATTTACTTGTCATATGGTTTGTATTTCCGTTTACCATTTGTCCTAATTGTGCAACTGAAATTGCTTGATCAAGATCTTTTACAACTCCTTCTTTTTGTAATTTATGTGCTGCTGCCATTTCTTTTCTATCTGTAATATCATTATACAAATATTGTTCAATTTCTCCACCTTTTTTCATCATTTCTTTTGCTTCTTTTGCTCCAAATTTTTGCTCAAAATAATTTCGATTCTTTACGTCTTTCATATATTCTTTTACATAGTCATTCATCGCATCTTGTTTATATTCACCTTTATTATAAGCTGTATCATAAACTGATTTTACATCTTCATTTTCCATGATTGATTTTGGTACTCTTCCAGAACCTACTGCATATCCTGTTGCTACTGCTCCTAGACCAATTTTACTAACATTTCCTAAATCTCCAGTAGATGCTCCTATTGCTAGCCCTACCGCTCCTGCTGTTGCTCCCACTGCTGCTCCTGCTGCTACTTTACCAATTGTTCTAATTGGATGTGTATTTTCAAGTTTTCTTTTAAAGTTTCTTGGTGCATTTCTCATTGCCGCTTTTTGTGCTGCCCAACTTGCATGAAGTGTTCTTTTTATTCTCCTTCCTGCTCCTGTCTTGGTTGGTTTTTTGGTTTGCTGTGTTCGTGGTTGTCCTTGTGGTTGTTCTTGTCCTCCTCCTTGTTGTAATGTTTCTGGTTCAATTCCATAATTTTCTCTTAAAAAATTTTGAACATCTTCATCAGAAGCACCTTCTCCTAAAGTTTCTCTTGCTATATTTCCAAGTTCTTCATTAGAATATTGCATTGCACCTTGATTTCCAGAAGCTTCCCTTGCTAATGCTTCTCTTTCTTGTGGATCCCAATCTTCTCCACCAAATTGTTCATCATAGGTATCTAATTGTTGCTGTGGTACAGAGTTTTCTTCATCTAAAAATGAATCTACTGGATTTCTATCTAAAGCATTTGGTACACCACCACCACCACCATCATCATCACTAGAACCTCCACTTCTTGATCCACCTTTTTCTTTTCCTTTTGAACCACCTCTATTTAACAGATTATTTAACGCTGTTGATGCCATCATTGCACCAGCTGGACCAATTGCTGGAGCAGTTTGTGCTTTCTCAAATCCAAATAAACTACGTAATAATTTTTCTGCTGGTATTAAAAATCCTATTGCAACAATACTATATACGACATTGGTTGATGCTAATTCAAATGCTGATGTAACTAATATATAATACAATAATAAGTGCATTGGTTGTATTAATAAGTTAAAAATATATTCTTTAAACCATTTATTAAATCCTTGTGCTTGTCCATCATTTAATTTATCAATACAATATGTCAATGCTACCATTGGTGCTATTAATGTTAAAAATGCTATATGTAAAACTCTTTTTAGATACACTACTGTAAAATATAAAGTAAATAAACAAAGCATTAAAAAACATATTGACAACCCAACATATTGTGCACCATATTGTTCCATTTGTAATTGTAGTCTTAAACTTCCCATAAGATTCGTTGGCCATGTTAAATATTCTTCTCCATCTGATGACTCCTGAATTAGGTCTTCTTTAGGTAATTCCAATTCTTCTATTCCTTTTTCTAATTTGTCTGTATTTTGCATAACAACAGCATATGCATTTTCATCTACAGATGTTTTTACAACATCTGTTAATTTTTCTACTAGTGTAACAGAAAAAGCCATAATATAATGCATTAAAAATAATAAACAGAGTCCTACAAACCAATCTTTTAACATTGTCATATATTTAGCTTTATCAGAAGCTACACTTGCTAATAATATCCTTATTCCAATATATACTAATACTGATAACATTATCACTAAACATATATTTCTTAAGCCATTATACCAAGAACTTACTGTTTTCTTTAAAATTACAGCCGAATTTTGATTAGATGTTTTTATTTCTCTTGGGTTTCCTTTATCATCTAAGTGATTATAATCATAATAAAAATAATATTGTATGCCATCATAATTTTCATTTATATCTTTTTCTGCTTCTGCCATACTGCTATATTCACTTAGTTTAATTTCATTACCTTTTTGCGTTCTCGCATATATTGTTTTTGGTTCTTTAAAATAATTTACATCAAATAATAAAATATTTCCTTTAAAAATTTCCTCTGCACTATATGTATACATCGGTAAATAAAGATTATCTGGTAAGACTTCATCATTAAACCAAACTCCTGCCATAACACCTACTCCTGTAGCCGCTATGATAGTTCCCATTCCTATTGTTACTGTAGCTGTAATCCCTACTGCTGCAAGTGCTACTGCTGCAAGACCTGCAGTCGCAACAATAACAATAACAGCAATCGCTGCTGCTGCAACAGCTACTATAACAGTTAGAATCTTTTTTCCCAAAGATTCCATCATCTCAATTTCGTATAAGGTAGAATTCGAACCCATAATTGCCCTACTTACAAGATCATTAATTCCATCTCCTAATCCCACTAACAATGATAATATGGGGCTCAATAATTTGCCTCCAAACTCTGCTGCATCTGCATCAACTGGTTTCACCACTATGATTTGAAATGATAAAATAATTAATAATGCAACTACTAACTTTTTCCATATGCTTTTATTCGTAAAAATTTTCATAAGGTATTAACCTCCCAAATTTAGTTCATTTTCTTTTTAGCCAATTGATTCAAGTTTGTTTCTACAAACTCAAATTCTTTTTTCGTTGGTACAATTTTTAAAATTGCTGTATCTGATCCTACTTTCAATAATCCCTCTCCTCTTTGACAAGTTACTAAAAAGTTTGCTTCTCCTTCTGAAAGTTTAAAAACTTCTTTCAAATAAGCAATTTCTGATTTATCTTGTGCTAAAAACAATTTTGTATCAGAAGATGTCAAAACAGCTTGAGCCTCTTGTTTTTCATAAAAATCTTGAAATCTTTGTGAAATAATTGCAAGTGATACATTTCTTTTTCTAGCACGTCTTGCCATTTTATTTAAAAAATCTACAGCTTCTGGATAAGGAAGTAACATCCAAGCCTCATCTACTAGAACTCTTTTTCGACTTGCTTTATTTTTATCTTCACTATTTTTCTTAACAAATTTCTCCCAAATCCAAGAAAGTAATATTTGTTGAGCCAAAGGTCTTGCAAATCTTTCTTCTAATTGAGAAATATCTAAATTTATAAAAGGGGCACCATCTAACAAGTCAAATGTAGATTGTCCATCAAAATATGCCATTTGTCCATCATATTCTCTTATGTATTGTTTCATAACTTTTAGTAAATAACTATAATGATATTGGTAATCTGGATTTTCATTTTCTTGTGCCTTTGCTTGGATTCTTCTATACCAACTACCAATTGTTGGCATATTTTTTTTACGTCTTGTTAATAAATTTCCATTTGATAGACTATCATTTTTTTGATATAAACTATTTGGATTACTTGTAATACCAAGTGCTGCATATTCTTCTGCTACTGATTCTGCAATAATTTGCTTGGTAAGTTCATTTACTTCTGAACTTCTTGTACTACCTTTTGCCATTGTAAGTAATCCTTGTGTTACGTCTTCTACTTTATTTTCAATTCCTAAAATCATTCTCTCTTTTCCTGTTATTTCATCTTTTATCGTTTCTGTTTCTATATCAAATATGTTAATAACAGTTTTAGAAGTAGGACTAATAACAACATTAATCCCTCCTAAACTTTCCGCTACAACTGTATATTCTCCTTCTGCATCTAAAGCTAAACTTTCTATTCCCATCAGTACAGAAGATCTAGATACTAATGTTTTCATAGTAACTGATTTACCAGCTCCAGATTTTGCAAAAATAACCATATTATAGTTTGTAAGAGAACTATGAAAGTTATCAAAAAGAATCGGTGTTCCTGTTTGTTTATTAAATCCTAAGGGTACACCAAATGGATGTCCTATTTCCGAAGTTGTAAATGGAAATACGGTTCCCATTGAGTTTCTATCAAATGTATGTACTTTTTGAATTTGATCATCCATTAGGGGTAAGTTAGATTGAAATGCTTCTTCTTGAATTCCCCATGCTGTTTTGATCCCTACTAACGTTTTGGACATTTCTGTTGCTAACATTTTCGAAAATCGATCTAAGTCCGCCAAATTATAGGCAAATACAGTAGATACAATAGATGCCTCATATAATTTATTAAATCCTGCTGCTATTTCATCTCTTAATTGTTCTGCTTCATATCTTTTTTGTGAAATTGTACTTTCTCTGTTAATATTTCCTTTGTCCATTGCTACAATTCTTTCTGTTTCTAATTCATTTATAACTCTGTTAAGTTCATTTTGTGATCTTTCTTCTTTTATTGGATTAATGTAAATAGAAGTATTGATATCTCCAAATAAATACATATCTCTAAATAATTCTGGAAAGGTACACATTCTAGGAAGTGTAGAAACAAAGAAACTTCTTGCATATCTTTTGGTGTTAGAAATAATTTCCAAATGGTCAATGTTTGATACATCTACCCCTGAAGGGGCTATTAAGTCTTTTATTGTTTGTCCTTGTAAAAAATTATCCTTAGTTTCTTCAGGAGACTTTTTTTCTTCTTGTTTTTTGTTTTTCTTCATTCTCTTCTCCTCCTTTTCCTTGGTCTTCTTGTTCTATTTTCTCTTTTGCCTTTTGAGCTATTTGTGTTCCTACTAATTGTTCATTCTCATCAATTATCATTTTAGCCATTTTGTTAATAATTTTTTGCATATCTTTTTCTTTTTTTCTTATTTCCCTTTCTCTTTCTGTTTCTTCTACTGCTTGTGCTAATTTTTCATTTGCTTTTTTCATCGCTTCTTCTTTTATTTTTTGGTCTAAGACTTTCATTCTCTTTTCTAATACATCTTGTGCTGTTACATATAATTCATCATATTTTGCATTTAAAGCTTGATCTAATTGATAAACATCTGCATCATCTCGGTTATATGCCATATATAATAATTCTGTTAATTCATTGGAATTTAATATTTTTCCATGTAATCCACAAACTGATAAAGATGCAATAGCTGATTGACATTTTGTATATAATTCATTAAACGCTATATCTCTTAGTTCTGATTTTTCAATATTGGGATTATTAATTTCTTCTGGTGTATGGGCAATTATAATATAATAATGTCTTCTTAAAATATTTTTGTTTAGATTCATTCTTTCTGTGTTATTAATAATATCTTTTCCATATTCATATAAATTTCTTTCTCTTACTAATTCTAATTTTTCTTTGCTAATTTCTTCTGGTAAAAATTGTCCTGAATTTGCTTTGGTACTATATTCCAGCTGTTTACTAATTAGCCTATTTTCTATTACTTTTAATCTTTCTTTATATTTTTCGATACTACTTCCTAAATTAACAGTTCTCGTTTGGGTATAAATCTGTATAGGATGTTTTAAAGTATTTAAGAATTGCAAAAATCCTTGTTCTACACTGTTTTTTTCCATTCCTGACATTAAGTCATAATTGATTCCTTGACATTCAATAACCATTAAATATTTTGTTCCATTTTTTCTAATAATCATGTCATCTTCTATTTTGTCAAATTTCATAAAGGAAAAAATAGATTGTTTACTATATTGTATGATTCCTTTTTCAGCTGTTGTATTTTTTTCTTTTTGTACACTAGATGTAATTATTTCTTGTTCTCTTTCTTGTCTTCTTTGTTTTTCTTTTATTTTTAACACTATGTATATTACAAAGAGTAAAAACAAGATACCTAGCATCACAAATAAAACTACTTTTAATAAATTTGTTATTTGATTATCAGTCATGTTTTGTTTCCTCCTTCATATAGACATAGATTCTATTTTTCTTTTGTTTAAATTTTATTGCTCTTTTTATAACGTCATCGATACTTTCTCCTCCTGTTTTTTCTGTTATTTCAAATTTTCGTGTATCTGGAACTTTAAAAGTTCCTATGCAAAAACCTATTCCACCACAAATTACAGTAGCTATAATTCCTGGTACAGTAGCTCCAAATGCATTAAAAATAAAATATAATATTAGTCCTGGTATAATTCCTATTGCTGTGTACATTAGTGCTTTCATAGAAAATATGTATAATATTCTACTTTCCCCTTTATAGTCTCTTGGTATTTCATAGGTTTGCATAACTTTTCCTCCTTTGTTTTCGAATCTAATAAGCATAATTATAACTATATTTATTATAGCATAAAAAGTAGATAATTGTAACATTTTATGCTATTTTTTTGTTTTTTAATCATTTTGTAATATTTTCGTAATGTGATAGCAAAAAACAAGAGATACTTCTTATCGTTTTCTCTTGTTTTTCTATTATTTTATTCATATTTTTCGTATGTATAATATAAAAATAGTTTCTTTTCTATTATTGAACATTAATATTTGTTGCAACATTATAAACAACGGTTGCTACTGTTGATGCTGCAAATACTAAACCTGCACCTATTATATATGGCATTAAAGTTTTTTTGTATTCTGCTTTTTCTTCTGCACTTCCCATCATATATTTTATACCTAATACAACTAAAACTATAACAGATATAACAATACCAATTGTTGTTATTACTCTTACAACATCATTTCCTAAATCTGTTACCCCTTTAACATCGACTGTAGAAGTAGATCCATTTACACTACCAGGTGTTACTAGACCTGATCCATCTCCATCCGCTGCCATTGCTATAGGTACTACCATTGTCATTAATAACATTACAATAAGTATAGCAGACATTATTTTAGATATTTTTTTCATATCTTTTTTCCTCCTTACTTTTTATTTTATTATATATATCTCTCTACTTTTTAGAGAATATTAATAACAAATATAATTACATTATACTACATTTATAGTTGAATTGCAACATCATATACAATTTGAGCTATAATAGAAGCTGCAAATACGAATGTTGCACCTATTACATATGGCATTAAACTCTTTTTATATTGTGCTTTTTCTTCTGTACTACCTATCATATATTTAATTCCTAATATAATCAACATAACAACCGACAGAACAGTTCCAATTGTTGTTATAACTTTTACTATATTATTTCCTGCTTTTTTCAAAGTTTCTGTTTCTTGTTGGGTTCCTGTTAAATTTGCAATTCCAAATCCATATGAAGTAGTAACAAAAAATGATAGAATAATTATTATAAAAATAATTATGATTCCTATTCTTTTATTTTTTTTCATCATGATTCGTTCCTCCTTACCAACCAGATAATATCGTTACTGCTAATTTCCAAATTCCAAATGCTCCAAAAACGACTCCACATCCAACAAAATATGGTAATAATGACTCTTTTACTTTTGCTTTTTCTTCTACACTTACCACCATAAATTGTATTCCTATTACCATTCCTACAATCACTGCAACTACCATTGCTATTGCTAATAGCAAATTAAATAGGAAATCTGACATCTTTTTTAATTCTGGTTCGTTTATTTGATTATTTTGTCCTTCTTTTAAAAAATCTTGTGCTCCTTGCATTGTATCATCTACTGTATCTTTATTGGCATCTACAATGACATCTTTTACACTATCTCTAATAGTATCTCCTATTCCTCCTGTAACTCCTGTTGTCTTACCTCCTGCTGCATTTATTTCATAATGGCAAAAATTGACTCCAAGACTTATCATAACTATTATTGTTAAACTTATTATTTTCTTTGTCATTTTTATCACCTTCTTTTCTTCAAATGCTATTCATAAAACAATGTCTTAGCTAGTGGTGCTATAAATCCTAATATACTAGTAATAGAAAAAACCATAATAGCACCTATTAAGTAAGGTTGCATCGTTTTTTTATATTCTGCTTTTTCTTCTACACTTCCCATCATATATTTTATACCTAATATCGCAAGAACAGCTACTGATACAATCATTCCTATAATTTGTAAAAATCCAATTATTTCATTTCCTATATTGGCTAATTTACCAGCATTTTGAGCTTGATCATAATTAACTGGATCGTAATAATCTGGATTGACAGTTGGATTTTCTTTCGTACTATCTATCACATTTTTAATTACATCTCCAACTCCTCCTGTTGCACTAGTTGCTGCCCCATTTGCCCCATATATTTTATAACATACTACATTTATATTTATTATTGTAAGTGTTACGATTATAATTATAACTAATTTTTTTATTTTTTTTGTCATTTTTACCACCACTTTTCTTTACTTCTTTTATTATACCTTATTTTTCCTCTTTTTTCAACTTGTATTTTATTTTTAATGAAATTGTTATGTTTTTGTAATAAATTTAAATTTTTAAAAGAAAACCATAAATTTAAGAAATAAACTAAAAAATAGAACTATTATTAATAAAAAGTACTCAAGTTTTTGCAAAAAAAACTTGAGTACTTTTTTGGCGGAGATGAGAGGGTTCGAACCTCCGCGCCGTTTTCACGACCTAACTGTTTAGCAAACAGTCCCCTTCACCACTTGGGTACATCTCCATTTTTATAAATAAAAGTTAGATATTGATTTGACATCTAACTTTTATTGTTTGGCGGAGAGGGTGGGATTCGAACCCACGGTACGCTATTAACGCACGCCAATTTTCAAGACTGGTGCCATAAACCAACTCGACCACCTCTCCAAGTCTTTAGACAAATGTCTAGTAACAATACTTATCTTAGCATTTTTATAAACATTTGTCAATAGTAATTTTAGGTTTTTGTGTTTTTTGCCAACCAATTTTGCGAATACTAATTATTTTATCCAAAACAAGTCTTAAATTATACAATCATACAATCAGCAAATATTTTTTTCATTTATTGCTTTTTGTATAGCTTGCGACTCTTCCTCAGAAAGAACATAATTCGATTTCCCATTTTCAATTGGTTTGGCATAAATATTTGACATTTCTCTTGCATAAATACCATTTAATACCACACCATTATTTTGATCATCTAATAATGCCAAAGCAAAACTTAAATCACTTCCCACATCCTTAAAAGCATTGTATCTTATTATGCCTACTTTTTTTATGCTTTTTACTAAATTCTTTTCCATATCTTGCATTTGATTAGAAATCTCTGCATTTTGTCTTTCTACTTTATCTACTCGGTACATATATGTTTCTAAATCTTCCTCTAAATTTTTACCATTTCCAAGTTTTTCCATGAATTTTTTATATTTTTTACTTAAACTTGAAAATTTTATCAATAAAACCAAAAATCCGATTAATAAAATCATCACAATTGCTACTAAAACCAATAAAAAAATCTCTGATTGTAGAATTTGCGTTACGTTTTCCATAAGTTCCCTCTTTCTTACCTTATTTTATTAAGTCCAAAATTCTTTCTAAGTCATCATTTGATGTATATTCAATAATAATTTTTCCTCTTCTTTTTCCTGCATCTAATCTAACTTTACTTCCGAAAAAACTTTGAAAGTTTTCTTCTATACTTTTGTATAAAATATGATTTCTTTGTTGTTCTTCTTTTGTTTCTTTGCTTTTAGCCTTTTTTTCTACTTGTCTTACTGTTGAGTTTCTTTCCAACATTTGTATAGCTGTTTGATATTGTTGCTCTGGATCTGTAATAGCCAATAATGCTTTACAATACCCTTCTGATATTTTCCCTTCTTTTGCCATTTCTAATACTCGTGGTTCTAAGTTTAAAACTCTTATCCAGTTAGCAATGGTGCTTCTTCCTTTTCCTAATTTTTTAGCAACATCTTCTTGTGACATCCCATAATTATCAATTAATGTTTTTATTCCCATTGCTTTTTCTACTGGATTTAAGTCTTCTCTTTGCATGTTTTCAATTAAAGAGATTTCTGAATTTATTTTTTCATTATCTTCTCTTATAATGGCTGGTATTTCTTTTAATCCTGCTATTTTAGATGCTCGCCAACGTCTTTCTCCTGCAATGATACTATAGTATCCATCTTTTTGTGTAACAACGATTGGTTGAATTAATCCATATTCTTTTATGGATTGTGCCAGTTCTTCTAATGCTTCTTGATCAAATCTTTTTCTTGGTTGATCTCGATTGGGTTCTACTTCTGTTATTTTCAGATTTTTTAGTGTATCGTTTTCTTGCATTTGTTCTTCTTCTGGTGCTGGACCAAATAAAGCATCTAGTCCTTTTCCTAGTCCTGTCATTTTTGCCATTGTTTTTCCCCCCTATTCTTTATAACATGTGTTTTGCTTTTTTTTCTTCTTCATTCATAGTTAAAAATTCTTTGGCTAATTTGATATAACTTTTAGCTCCTTTTGATTTTGGATCATATTCTGTTATTGGCAAACCATAACTTGGTGCTTCACTGAGTCTTACATTTCTTGGTATAACTGTTTTATATACTTTGTTATTAAAATATTTTTTGACTTCTTTTACGACTTGATTGGATAGGTTTGTCCTAATATCATACATCGTAAGTAAAGCTCCTTCTATTTGAATGTCTTTATTTAGGTGTTTTTTTACTAAATTAACTGTGTTTAATAATTGTCCCAGTCCTTCTAATGCAAAATATTCACATTGAACAGGGATTAAAACACTATTGGATGCTGTGAACGCATTTAAAGTTACTAATCCTAAAGATGGTGGACAATCGATAAATATATAATCAAATTTTTCTTTTATGGCATCTAATTTTTCTTTTAATCTTTGTTCTCTTGACATCATAGATACTAATTCTACTTCTGCTCCTGCTAAATTGATATTAGATGGACATACTTTTAAATTTTTAATCATTGTTTTTTGTAGTGTATCTTCTATTTGCGTTTCATTAACTAATATATCATAGGTTGAAAATTCAACTTCTTTTTCTACTCCTAATCCACTTGTTGCATTTCCTTGTGGGTCAGCATCTATTAATAGTATTTTTTTGCCTTTTTGTGCTAAAATCGTGCATAGATTAACGGTTGTTGTTGTTTTTCCAACACCACCTTTTTGATTTGCTACTGATATAACTTTTCCCAATTTCATTGCCTCCATTTTTAGTTAATATTTATTAATATGTTTTTGTTTTTCCTTATTATTATGATATAAGAATATTGATAAAAAGTCAATAAAATTTGTAAAATTTGTTTATTTTTAAAGTTACTGTTCACTAGTAGACAACCTTTAAACTTACAAAAGATAATTATAACAATAGCTTTGGATTTTCGGTTACCCTACATAACGCTAAGAAATATTAAAAATACAGCTGAACGATACCCGAAAACAGGACCCTTTCACCTGTATTTTAAATATTTCTAAAGCTATTTCGGTCACATTCAA
>JAAWGB010000069.1 GCA_022795075.1 Clostridia bacterium
AGAATTTTTGAAGAAAATAGAAGTCCAATAGAAAGTTGGATGAATAAAGCTATTGAAAAGATAGAAAAAGAAGTAAGTAACAGATTTATTTTAATACCTAGAATAAAAACTGAAAGAGAAGATGGAGAGTATTATTTTGATGATTTTGATATAGATACATCAAAATTTAATCAAAAACCTATAGACAATAAATTGTTGTTACAGAATTTGATTGATGCCTCAGAGGTAGAAATTATGGAGGGCGGATATATTAATTTTGATGCTATTAGTCCAAAGAAAACTATTTTAGAAGAATTGAGAAATAAATCAGAAATAGACTATGAAAAAACATCAAAATTGTTGCATAAGATTATAAGTCAAGTTATTAATAAATTCGAAAAAGAATTTAGCAATGAACAAGTTAAAAATATAGTTATGATGTATAAAAAAGAGTTGGCAACTGAAATATATGATCAAATGCTAAAGCATTTTGTACGCAATGAAGGAATCATAAAAGAAGAGGTATTTGCTCAAAAAACTATTAATTATCAATCTAACTATACATATAATATAGAAAAGAATTTATTTGATAATTATGATTCCAAAAGAGATGGGAAAATAACTTCAATATTATTTGATGGAATAAAAAGAGGAGTGTTTGATACTGCTAAGTTTGATAGTGAACCAGAATTACAACTTGCAAAAATAGTAGAAAGAGAAAATGATTTTGTAGAGAGATGGTTAAGACCAGCACCTATAGAATTTGATATAACATATAATGGTGGAAGAAATTATGAGCCAGATTTTGTAATTGAAACTGAAAAAATTATTTATTTAGTAGAAGTAAAACGTGATGATATGTTAAATGATGCAGATGTGCTTGCAAAAAAACAAAAGTCTATAGAATATTGCGAATTGGTTTCCAAATGGGCAGAAGAAACCAAAAATAAAAAATGGATACATGTATTTATACCTTCAAGTAAAATATCATCAAAATCAACATTTAGATATTTGTCAAAATATTATGCTGTAGAAAATAAATAAAATTAAAGAACTATATTAATGCCCAATATAGTTCTTTAATAAATATTATAGTTCATCTTTAGTTCTTCAAATAATAATACACTTCACACAAATATTTAAATCCTAATTTTCTATACATTTTAGCAGGATAAAAGTCTTGTTCTGTTTGCAGATATGCCACTTTAATGTTTTTATTTCTACACATTTCTAATTGCTTTTTTAACACTTCCTTACCAATACCTTTACCTCTATAATCCTTTTTTAGTGCCAAACTATAAATACCATAAAGCTCACTATTATAGACACTTTGAGTAGTTCCAATAATTTCATCATTTATTTTTATAAAATAAAACTCAGTCTTTATGTCATTATGTATTTCTTTATAATTCATATATCCTTGCCTATAACCAGCATCTAAATCGCCATATGGATCATCTTCATCTCTAGATTGATAACATGACATTACAATATTAGCATATTTTTCCATATCTGTTGTAAGCTCAAGAGTTACATCAAATTCACAATTTGTTTCTATTTCATTTAACCTATCAAAATCAGTATAGATCTGCCATACTTCAGTTGATACTAGTTCAAATTCATCTTTATTAAAATAGTTTTCTTTATTCTTGTAAAACTCTTTCATATATGGAATTAAATATAGAGCTGTTTTTCTACCAATATCACGAAATACTTTATCAGCATTATCAATAATAGTATTAAATTTATCTTTACTAGCTACATCAAAATTTGAAATAAAATTACTATAAACATCATTTATATTTTTATTATAGATAAGTTCATAATTATCTTTAGAAATAACATTAAAATCTAATCCTTCAAATCCCTTAATGTGTAAATTATAAATATCCTTAATTAATTTTAAATCCAATCTATTAAAATCCTTTCTAACTAATGTATGCTAATTATATCACACAAATTTGCTTTTGTCTTTATACAAACTTAAAATAAAATTACAAAAAATGAGAAAAAATCTCAAAAATGTTGATATTTTATAAAAATTAGCATATAATATACTATGAGAGGAGAAAAATGAAAATGTTAATTAGATTTAGTTTTAAAAATTTTAAATCCTTTAAAGATGAAAATTGTTTAGATATGGAAGCAACATCATTAAAAGAACATGAATACAACATTGCTAGAACAGAAAATATTGATCTTTTAAAAGTGGTAGCTATATATGGTGCTAATGCAAGTGGAAAGACAAATGTATTACAAGCCTTTGATTATATGAAAAAAAGAATATTAGTAAGTGATGATTCTAAAAAAAATTCTTCAATAGATGAAGAAAACATATATAGTTTTATGGTAAATAATGAGCCAATTAGTTTAGAGGCCCAAATATTAGCTAAAAATAATAAAATATATAAATATGGTTTTGAAGTATTGAAAAATAGTATAGTTTCAGAATGGTTATATATAAAAAAAGTAAATAAATTTTATTCGATTTTTGAAAGAGAAAAAAATAATATTACTATGAAATCAAATAATAAAATATTTGGACTAGCAAATATAGATGAAAGAACTTTATTCTTAAATATATATAGCAAGATAGATAAAGACAACGAAGATTTTAATAATGTTTATGAATGGTTTGTAAATGCTAATTACTTAGATTTAGGAAATCCAAGATTTGAAGATTTCATTAATAATAGAATTTCATTGAAAATACTAAGTAATGAAAAATACAAACGAGAATTATTAAGATTCATAAAAACCTTTGATTCTGGAATAGAAGGAATTAAAACAACACCATATTCCATAGAAGAAGTACAGAACAACAATAGAGTAGTAAAGGTAGAATTAATCCATAGAGGAGAAGATAATAAATTAAAAGCATTACCACTAGATTTGGAATCAAATGGTACTAGAAAAATGTTCCACTTATTTGATTTCTTTATGGATGCACTAAAAAATGGAATGGTACTATTTATAGATGAACTAGATGCAAAACTTCATCCATTATTAACAAGATATATTATTAATCTATTTCATAATAGTGAAACAAATATTGGTAATGGACAGCTAATTTATTCTACACATGATACAGTAAACTTAAATAAAGATACATTTAGAAGAGATGAAATATGGTTTACTGAGAAAAATAGAGATGGAGTATCAGAAATTTATGCCTTATCAGATTATATATTAGAAGATGATGAGGATAGTAAAAATAAAACAGGTAAAAAAGTTAGAAATGATGCAACATACAATAAAGATTATTTAACTGGAAGATATGGTGCCATTCCAGTATTAGAAGAATTTGAGATAAACTATGAGAAATAATAATATTTCAAGAAGAGATAAATTAAAAAGTAAAAGGCGAGCACCAGCCAATTACTTAATTGTATGTGAAGGAAAGAAAACAGAGCCTAACTATTTTAATGGATTGAAGAAGCAAATTAATGAAAAGTATGGTAGCAAAGTAGATGTTTTAATTCCTAATATTGAAGTAAAAGGGACAGGAAAAAACACTGCAGATTTAGTAAAATACACTCAGAAATTTGTAAATTATTCAAGTAAAGTATATGGACAAGTTTGGATAGTGTTTGATAAAGATGATTATAGTGATGAACAATTTAACCAAGCAATAGCAAATTGTGATTATAATGCTTGTTGGTCAAACCCTAATTTTGAACTTTGGTTATTAGTACATTTAAAGAAAGTAACTAAATATATTTCTAAAGATGATGTTTTAAATGAACTTAATAAAGAATTTCAAAAGAATGGTCTAGGCAATTATAGTAAAAATGATTCTAACATCTTTGAAAAAGTCACAAAAGATGGAAAGCTACATACTGCAATAGAGAATTGCAAACAAATGGAAGAACTAAATAAAAATGGACAAGCATCAGTAAGAAATCCAATGACGAAGGTTTATAAGATAGTTGATAGGTTAAAAGAGTATTTAGAATAAAATTTTACGAAAGAAAAGCAAAGTATGAGAGTAATTGAAAATTACAGGACTATTTTGCTTTTTACATTTAAATAGGTTATTTTATGGAGGAAAATATATGATAGAGAATATAAAACAATTTTTAAAAATAAATAAACTAAGAAATATCATGGAGATATGTTTAATAATACTGATTATATTTTGCATTTTAGATATGTTTAATATACCGACTA
The DNA here is from genome assembly GCA_022795075.1 of Clostridia bacterium. Taxonomy (GTDB): domain Bacteria; phylum Bacillota; class Clostridia; order TANB77; family CAG-508; genus CAG-269. The sequence continues at coordinate 4,150 of JAAWGB010000069.1, forward strand.
TGATAATAGAAAAATATAATGCTTTTGGATTAATATTACTAAGTTTGATAGTTGTGTTTATTTTAATAAATAAGCAAATACTTAATTTATTGCGATTAAATGTTTTCAGTTATATTGATTCTATTTTGGTGTCAAGTATAATTGCTACATTTGTATATCTCATATTTTCTCTTTTTTTCTATAATACAATGTTTAAAACTATTGCTTTAGTTAGCATTTTAGTAATTATTTTCATACTAAGTATATTAAGGCTTTTTATCACATATAAAGCTATAAGAAATAAAGCAATTGAAAAAAATATAAATGTATTTGATATAAAACAGTTATATAGTGGTGAAGTGAAGAATACAGAAAAAGATTTAATTTTTTTAGAAGAAAAAGATGTTGACTATGATTTGCTTAATAGAAGTAAAATAATTAATGAGTTATATAATAGCATAAATTTATGTAAAAATGAAAAAAGATTTATTATTTCTCTTACTGGAAGTTGGGGATCAGGAAAAACGACAATATTAAATATAGTAAAAAGCAAACTGGAGAAAGATAGATTTATAGTAATAGATAATTTTGATGCTTGGAAATATAATAATGAAGAATACCTATTTTATGCTATGTTTGATGAAATTATAAAAAATATCGGTATAAATTTTAGTTCATTAGAATTAAGAAAATTTGTTAATCTATGTAATAATATGATTTCATCCAAAATAGATTTAAAATTTAGTAATATAATTTTAGAAAATAAGGTAATTGAAAATATAAAAGAAACTATAAATAATTATTTAGATATTAATAATAAAAGAGTTGTTTTTATTATAGATAATTTAGAGAGAACAAATGAAAAAAATATAATCATAATATTAAAAACAATTGCCACAATTTTAGATATAAACCGATTTATATATATTTTAAGTTATGATGAGAGGGAAATGAGAGATATTTTTAAGAATAAATTGGGCATAAATTATGATTATATGGAAAAAGTAGTCCAATTACCTTTAAAAGTGCCTGAAATAAATAAGAATGATATTGATAGAATATGCACAAAATGTATGAGTAACATTCTTATTAACTATGGAATTGAAAAAGAAAGGGTAAAAGAATATTTGCCAGCAATTAAATTATTTAATAGTCAAATAAAAGACTTAAGGTCATTTAAAAGAAAGATAAATTCAATTTTTAATAGTAATTTTTATAATGAAAATTATCTGAATCGAATAGACTTATTTTTGCTAGAATTAATTCATGAAGAAAATGAATCATTATATATAAGCATTAAAGACAATTACCAATATTATATTTCAGAAGATCAAGTAGCAGTATATGGATATTCAACATTAAATGCAAAAGAATATAATGAAAAAACAACAAGGTATTTTAATAAACTATTTGATAAGGAAGAACATAAAAAATACAAAGATATTTTAAAACTAATGTTTCCAAATGTAGAGAAATATCTTACTGCATATAGATTTTATAATAACAATGTAGAATTTTGGAATGAATCATCATATATAGTTCCAAAAGATAAGGAAGAATACCAAAAGTCTATTATAGAAAGAAGAATATATAATGCAAAGTTTTTTGATTTATATTTTACTAAACAAAACAATGAATTTATAGATATAGACAATAAAATAATAGAATTTGTTAACTGGATAAATAGAAAAGAATATAGAATAGAAGATTTAAATGCGATTAAACAAGTTCAAAAAAAATTAGGTGAAATTCTATATATGTATATAGGTGTAGGGCAGAAATACATTTTAGAAACATTAGAAATACATATAAAAGCAATAGAAAAGAATAAACTACTTCTAGTATTATGTTTATTAGAATCTCAGAATTATCTGAATGATGAACCTATATTCTTTGGAATGAATGCTAATGGTAGAGTAGAGATAGTCTGTGCAGAGATTATAAAAAAATTATCCGATTTAGAACTAGAAGAGCTAAAGAATATAATAAAGATAAATTACAAAAATATGTATTTTATAGGAAGAATGCTATATTGGTTAAATCCTAAAGATAAATATGATATAGAAAGTAATGATGAAAATTTATACAATGATTTAAATAATAGTTATAATGAACTACTTGAAAATGTTTTAGAAAATAATATAAATATATATGATGACAAAAATTACAGTAGACGCAATATTGATTGCTTGATGGATGAAGAAAAATATAAGGGACAAATAAAATATATTAATAATAAAACATTGTTTAGATTTTTAGCAGATATGATATCGATTTCTTGTGGAACTGGGGGATACGGATATAGAATAGAAAAGGATACCTTTAATAAATTTACTACATATGAAAAAATAGATGAAATCATAAATACTATTGGTGTAAATAATATAACTAATGTTGAGGAATTTATATTACAGGTTTATAATAAATCTAAAGAAAAAGAAGAAGGAATTCACGAAAATACAATATATAAAAAGCAATATATAGAAATAAAACATATTTAATGAATGAAAATCTTAAAGAAAGGGCTGACAAATTAATTTGAGCACGTTATACTACAAGTAAATTATAAATATGGAGGTAGTAAATATGTGCGAAAATGAAAAGGTAGTATTAGAGAATTTATTTGAAAGTAGAGAAGAAAATATATGTGCATTAACAGAAATGGATAGGCAAAAAATAAAAAGACTAACAAGAAATTATTCTAGAAACAAAAAATATTATAAATTTTGTATAAATAAAAACACCTAATAGTGTGAAAACATTATTTGGTGTTCTTTTTTTGTGCTTTTTTAAGATATGAATATTTAACAATATACTTACTATAAGTGTCATACCAAGTCATTTTTTCTAATATTCTGTATTAGATACTTTAATAAAAGTATAGGAGTTGATGCAAATGTGAAGAAAGATAAACAAACTATAAAAGTAGATAAATTAGAATTTAATACATATTGTATTTTTACAGAAGAGAAACAAGATGTGAAAGAAACAGTAGGGCTAATTTTTAAAGATTATATTGAAAAATTGAAAACGGATAAAAGGTAATTTTTACGAAAATGAAATAATATTTGCAAATTAATATAGAGCACGTTAAAATAGTACTTGTAGATGATTACGGATAGGAGGGTAGATGTTAGACTTAAAAGCCCAGAACTTCAAAGTACGGTATATATATAAGACTATCTCGTGAAGATGGCGACAAACAAGAAAGTGAAAGTATCGGTAATCAAAGAAATATTTTGCAAAGATATGTAAAGGAAAATGATTTAGAACTTATCAAAGAATATGTTGATGATGGTATCTCTGGAACTACATTTGATAGACCTGGATTCAATAAAATGCTAC
>JAAWGB010000070.1 GCA_022795075.1 Clostridia bacterium
GGGTCCTGTTTTCGGGTATCGTTCACCTGTATTTTTAATATTTCTTAGCGTCATGTAGGGTAACCGAAAATCCGAATCAATATTGTTATTGTTGTCTTTGAATCGTCTATTTTATTCTCAGTGAACTGTAGCGAAACAATTATTCTTTATCTGCTTTTTTGGTTACTTTTTTGTCAGATACGACTTCTTTTATAGCTCCTAATGAACTTAAAGCACTTGTTGCTTCAAATGGAATAAAGATTTTATTAGCATCACCTTTAGCAACTTCTTCTAAAGCTTCTAAAGATTTTAATTGAACTAATGTATCATTTGGATTAGCTTTTTTCATGGCGTCATAAACCATTTGAATTTCTTTGGCTTTTGCATCTGCTACTTCACGGATTGCTTGTGCTTCACCAGCAGCTCTTCTAATTCTAGCTTCTTTATCTGCTTCTGCTTCTAAGATAGCTGCTTGTTTTTTACCTTCAGCAATGGTGATAGCAGATTGTCTTTGTGCTTCTGATTCTAATATTAAAGCTCTTTTATTTCTTTCAGCATTCATTTCTTTTTCCATAGCGTCTCTAATATCAGCAGGAGGGGTAATGTCTTTTATTTCTACTCTGTCAATTTTACATCCCCAACGATCAGTTGCTTCATCTAATACCACTCTTAATTGATTATTAATACCATCTCTTGAACTAAAGGTTTCGTCTAAGTCCATTTTACCAATAATATCACGAATGGTAGTAATGGCCAAGTATTCAATACCTTTCTTTAAACTTTGAATTTCATAAACTGCTTTAGCAGGGTCAGTTATTTGATAGAATACAACGGTATCAATTGTAATGGTAACATTATCTTTTGTAATAACACCTTGAGGTGGAACATCCATTGTTTGTTGTTTTAGACTAACGACACTTCTTACATGATCAAAAAATGGAATGATAATGGTAAGACCAGCATCTGCTACTTTGTAAAATTTACCTAACCTTTCAATAATGTATACCTCAGATTGTTTAACAATTTTGATTGACATAGCTGCAATAATTAAAATAATAATTAGTAAAACTAATAAAAAAACCATGTTTTTTTCCTCCTTTATTTTATAATTTATAGATTGGTTTAAATATTAATAGCTAATTTGATTTTGGTAGAGGGGCAACAATTGCTTTTACTCCTTTTATTTCCTTTATTTCTACTTGTGTGCCTTCTGGAATATTCATGTCATTTAGACCAAGTGCAGACCAAGTTTCACCATTTACTTTTACTTGCCCATGGGATTCAATAGAATCAATAGCTTTTGTTACAATTCCAGTTTTTCCAACAGTGGAATATACATTGGTTTTTATTTCGTCTTTATTATTGATAAATTTTTGCACAAATGGCTTAGTTGCAAAAATTAGAATGGTTGAAGATCCAATAAATATGGAGGTTTGTATGATTAAATTACTGGTAAATAAACTGGTAAGCATGGCTAGTAAAGCTCCTATTGCAAACCAAAATATTAAAAATCCTACTGTCATAATTTCAATGATTAAGCAAAAACCTGCGATGATTAACCATATTTGCCACATGATAAATTCCTCCTTTTATACCAATTATTACTATTATATCATATATTTATGAAAAAAGAAACAGTTTTATGTTAAATTTGAAAATAAAAAATGTTACAGTTCACTAGGAAACATTTAAACTTACAAAAGACAACCATAACAATATTATAAAATATTGAATAAAATAAAAAAAAATGCACATAACAATAAAAAGAAAGAGAGAGTGTGCATTTTTTATGGAAGAAAAAATTAAAAAACAAGAAAAAGAAAAACAAGTAGAATATGGTGTATCTGAAGTAGGGGAGGATGCAACTAAATATGGAGAATTTATATCATCTTATTTTGCATGGGTATCTTTGCCAGAACAAAAAGATAGAGTAGAAGAATTAGAAAATATAACGCAAAAGGATAAGAACAAAAAGCAAGAAAAATAATAAAAAAAAGAGAAAGAAAAAGAAAAACACATAAAAATAGAAGAAAAACAAATTTAAAGGTCAAAGAAAGTCAAAAAATAGCATTGAAAAAATAAAAAAAAGAAGTATAATTATATTGTAGGTCAAAGAAAGTCAAAGACAAAAAACATATAAATAGAATTAAAATAGATGAAGATAGGAGATGAAAAAAGTGAGAATGTCAGATATCATAGAAGAATTTATTAAAGAATTATTTGACGAAGATGACAGCATTGAAATACAAAGAAATGAATTAGCAGAGCAATTTAATTGTGTACCATCCCAAATTAACTATGTCATAGCAACTAGGTTTAAGCCATCACAAGGATATTATGTAGAAAGTAGAAGAGGTGGAGGAGGTCACATTACCATAAAAAAAGTAAATAACACCAAATCTGACTACATCATGCATATTATAAATAATATAGGAAGTGAAATAACATCCAATGAAGTAGATATATTAATTAGTGACTTTCTAACATACAATATCATAGAAGCAAAAGAAGCAAAACTGCTAAAAGTTGCGACAAATGACAATGTTTTACAATTAGACAAAACACAAAAAGATAAAGTTCGAGCAAGAATTTTAAAAAACATGTTATTAAACTTAGAGTGACAGATGAATAGAATAAACAAATTTATTTAGAAAATAGACTAAACCAAATGATTTTATTGAAAAATAAAATCATAATAAAAAGGAGGAAATAAAGATGTTATGTGATAATTGTGGAAAAAAGCAAGCAAATGTAAAATATTCAGAAAATATAAATGGAAGAAAAAAAGAATTAAATTTATGTGAGGAATGTAGTAAAAAACTAGGAATTAATCATATAGATTTTAGTATACCAATTGATTTTTCAAGTTTTTTTGGAGAAGTTATGGAAGATTTTGGAGCGTCTGAATTTATGCCATTATTCAATGAAATGAAAGCACTAAAATGTAAGCATTGTGGATATACATTTGAAGATATAACAAGTACTGGAAAATTAGGATGTGGAGATTGTTACGAAACATTTGAAGAAAGACTATCACCCATTATAAGAAGAATACAAGGAGCCAATACACATATAGGAAGAACTGGAAAAATCATAGACAATAAAATCAATCAAAAACTAACCAATCAATCTAAACAAGAAGAAAACACCAATCAGGAAAATGTAAAAAAGGAAGAAAGCCAATTAGAAAAATTACAAGAGAGGTTAAAACAAGCAATCAAAGAAGAAAAATATGAAGATGCAGCAAAGATTAGAGATGAAATCAAAAAAATTCAAAAAGGAGATTAGAAAAATGAATTGGTATTTACAAAGCAGTGATCATTCAGATGTAGCAGTAAGTACAAGAATAAGACTAGCTAGAAACTTACAAGGTTTAAAATTTAATATAACGAAAAAAGAAGAAAGAGAAATATTAGAAAAGAAAATAAAAGAAGGACTTTACCATATTGGGTATGGATTAAACTATTTTAAACTAAAAGATATGGATGACATTACAAAAATGAGTTTAGTAGAAAAAAATTTAATAAGTCCAGAATTTGTATTAAACAAAAATGAAACAGGAAGTATTTTAATCAATGACGAAGAAAATATTTGCATCATGATAGGCAATGAAGACCATATAGAAATACAGGTATTTAACAGTGGACTAGATTTAGAAAACACCTTAAACTTAAGTGTTGAAATTGACCAAAAAATAGAAGAAACATTAGGATATGCAATCAGTAAAAAATATGGTTATCTAACAGCTTGCCCAAACAATGTAGGAACAGGATTAAGAGCTTCTGTTATGGTACATTTACCAGCACTTTCTAAAACAAAAAATACGAAAAAAGTATTAGAAACCATTCATAATTTTGGGATTAATATTCGTGGCGTTTATGGAGAAAATACAGAAAGTACAGGGGATATGTACCAAATTTCTAATCAACAAACATTGGGAATGACAGAACAAGAGATTATTCAAAATTTAAAGGTAATTGTAGAAAAGATTATGAAACAAGAAAGACAAGCAAGAAAGATTTTAGCAAAAGATGACATATCACTAGAAGATTTAATTGATAGAAGTTATGGAATTTTAAAATATTGTAAAAAGATTTCATCAGAAGAAACTAGAAATTTACTTTCTAATATTAAATTAGGAACAGATTTGGGAATTTTAGAAGAACTAACAGATTTAAAAGTACAAAAATTATATCTGTATACCAAGCCAGCTAATCTACAAAAATTTTTAGGAAGACAGTATGAATCATTAGAAAGAGATATGAAAAGAGCGGAGGTTATCAAACAAATTTTAGAGGAAAAAGATTAAGGAGGTAAGAGAAAAAATGACATATAAATTTACAAATAGAGCTAAAAAGGCAATTGAATTGGCAAATGAAGTAGCCATTGAATTAGGACATAACTATATTGGAACCGAGCATATATTGTATGGTTTAATCAAAGAAGGAAGTGGCGTAGCATCTAAAGTATTAGAAAACCAAGAAGTTACACCTGAAAATGTAATTGATAAAATTATAGAGTTAATTGGGCAAGAAGAACCAATAGCAGAAACATTAGGTTTTACACCACGAACCAAACGTGTTTTTGAAAATGCTTTTATGGAGGCAAGAAAATTAGGATATAACTATATTGGAACTGAACATATATTAATTGGGATGTTAAGGGAAGGAGATTGTATTGCAGCTAGAATTTTATTAGAATTAAATGTTAATATTCCAAGATTGTATAATGAAATTGTAAAAGTCATTAATGAAGGAGAAGATTTACAAGCAGAAGAAAAAAGTGGAAAACAAGAAAGAAAAAGTGGAAGTTATAATCAAACAACAACCTTAAATCAGTTTGGAGAAGATTTAACCAAAAAAGCAACAGAAGGAAAATTAGACCCTATTATTGGGCGAAAAGAAGAAATTGAAAGAGTCATTCAAATTTTGTCTAGAAGAACGAAGAATAATCCTTGTTTAATTGGAGAACCTGGGGTCGGTAAAACAGCAGTAGTAGAAGGTTTAGCACAAAAAATAGTAGCAGGTGATGTGCCAGAAATATTAAAAGATAAAAGAGTTGTTAGTATGGATATTTCTGGAATGGTAGCAGGAGCTAAATATAGAGGAGATTTTGAAGAAAGAATAAAAAAAGCTTTAGCAGAAGTAAAAAAAGCAGGAGATATTGTCTTATTTATTGATGAAATGCACACTATTGTTGGTGCTGGAGCAGCAGAAGGTGCCATTGATGCAGCTAATATTTTAAAACCATTATTGGCAAGAGGAGAAATCCAATTAGTAGGAGCAACAACTTTAAACGAATACCGAAAATATATTGAAAAAGACTCTGCTTTAGAAAGAAGATTCAGCCCTGTTAATGTAAATGAACCAACTCAAAAAGATACCATAAAAATATTGAAAGGAATTCGTGATAAATATGAGGCCCATCATGGGGTAAAAATCACAGATGAAGCGATTGAATCAGCAGTAACCATGTCAGTTCGTTATATTAATGATCGATTTTTACCAGATAAAGCGATTGATTTAATTGATGAAGCAGCATCAAGGGTAAAATTGAAAACTTATACAGAACCAGATAATTTAAAAGAATTAGAAGAACAAATAGAAGATATTCAAAAAGATAAAGAAGAAGCAGTAAGAACACAAAAGTTTGAAAAAGCAGCATCTTTAAGGGATAAGGAAAAAGAACTCAAAACACAATATGAGAAAGAACAAAAGAAATGGAAAAATAAAAACACCAAACAAGTGATGAATATAGAAGAAGAAAATATTGCAGAGGTTATTAGTAATTGGACAGGAATACCAGCTAGTAAAATTACAGAAGATGAAAATGTTCGATTGAAAAACCTAGAAAAAAATCTTCACAAAAGAGTAATCGGTCAAAATGAAGCAGTAGAAGCAGTTAGCAAAGCAATTCGTCGAGGCAGAGTAGGACTAAAAGATCCCAAAAGACCAATTGGTTCGTTCCTATTTTTAGGACCAACTGGAGTTGGTAAAACAGAGTTATCAAAAGCGTTAGCACAAAGTTTATTTGGTGACGAAAATGCTATGATAAGAGTGGATATGTCAGAATTTATGGAACCGCATTCCGTATCCAAATTAATTGGTTCACCCCCTGGTTATGTGGGCTTTGATGAAGGTGGACAATTGACAGAGAAAATAAGAAGAAAACCATATTCTGTAATTTTATTTGATGAAATTGAAAAAGCTCATCTAGATGTTATGAATATGTTATTACAAATATTAGAAGATGGTCGTTTAACCGATAGTCAAGGAAGAACCGTAGATTTTAAAAACACTGTTATTATTATGACTTCTAATATTGGAGCAAGATTGATTACTGATAAAAAAGCTTTAGGATTTAGTAATCAAATAAATGGAAAAGATGATACTAAAAAAGAATATGAACAAACCAAAAAAGAAGTGATGGAAACACTAAAAAGAGAACTAAGACCTGAGTTTATTAATCGTATTGATGAAATTATTGTGTTCCATAAATTAACAGATGATGAAATTGGCCAAATTATTGATATTATGTTAAAAGAAGTGACAAAAAGATTAGAAGTACAAAAAATAAAAATAGAGTTGGAACCAGAAGTAAAAGAATTGATTGCAAGTAAAGGAATTGACAAGAATTTTGGTGCAAGACCTTTACGAAGAACGATACAAAGTGTACTAGAAGATAAGTTGGCAGAAGAAATTTTGGATGGTAATTTGAAGAAAAATAAGTTGGCAAAAATAGGTGTACAAGAAGAAAAAATTGTGATAAAGAAATAATCAACATAAAGAAAAAGTCCTGGGTCAGGACTTTTTCTTTATGTTGATTAGATTTCTAACACAATCAGTTTCATTGAGAAATTCATGCCCATTTCCCTTCGGACAAAAATCGACCAGTTCTCCAGTATCTTCATCGAGATACCACTCACAATCATCTATATGAAGATGATAAGGAATTTTTGAATGTGGCATTACCTGAATCCGTCCAAATGTAATATTCTCATTTTGGAATAAAGTACAAGTAAATACTTCTCCTACTATACCATCCATAATCAGTTTTTTCCAGTTGCTTTTTTGTGTCATAATGCTTACCTCCTTATGGTTTCAAAAATTTTTTTTTGATAATTAATTATACTATAAATCTACATAATTTGCAAGAAAATGTATAAATTGGTTTGATTAATGGTTACAGTTGACTAGTAGACAGGCTTTAAACTTACAAAAGATAACTATAACAATATGATTTAGATTTGAATGTGACCGAAATAGCTTTAGAAATATTTAAAATACAGGTGAAAGGGTCCTGTTTTCGGGTATCGTTCAGCTGTATTTTTAATATTTCTTAG
>JAAWGB010000009.1 GCA_022795075.1 Clostridia bacterium
ATTTCTTAGCGTCATGTAGGGTAACCGAAAATCCGAATCAATATTGTTATTGTTGTCTTTGAATCATCTATTTTATTCTCAGTGAACTGTAACAATAATAGGTTACAGTTCACTAGTATAGAAATTTCAAAGCATAACAATTTAATGAAAGCTAAGACTTTTCCATATATACAAAAAATCTTAGCTTTTCTTTTAATTTCCCATTTAAAATTAGTCTTTGCTAGCAATATAGCAAGCTAAATCAACTAACTTATTTGAATATCCCCATTCATTATCATACCAAGCCACTAATTTTACAAAAGTATCTGTAAGCATAATACCTGCTGTGCTATCAAATATAGAAGTATGTGAATCTGTTGTAAAATCTGAAGAAACAACTGGATCTGTTACAAATTCAACAATTCCTTTCATTTCATTTTCAGATGCTTTTTTCATAACATTACATATCTCTTCATAAGTTGTAGGTTTTTCCAAATTACAAGTCAAATCAACGACTGAAACATCAGCTGTTGGAACTCTAAAAGCCATACCTGTTAATTTTCCATTCAAAGTTGGAATAACCTTTCCAACGGCTTTTGCAGCACCTGTAGAAGAAGGAATAATATTGCTAGCTGCTGCTCTACCACCTCTCCAATCTTTCTTAGAAGCACCATCCACTGTTTTTTGCGTAGCAGTCATAGCATGAACGGTTGTCATTAACCCATCTTTAATTCCAAAATTATCATTAATAACTTTTGCAAGTGGTGCTAAACAGTTAGTCGTACAAGAAGCATTTGACACAATATTCATACTTGGATCATACTCTGTATGATTAACCCCCATAACAAACATCGGAGCATCCTTAGAAGGTGCACTAATAATAACCTTTTTAGCACCTGCATCAATATGAGCTTGTGCTTTCTCAAGTGTTGTAAACACACCTGAACATTCTAAAACATAATCAACTCCTAACTCTCCCCATGGGATATTATGCGGATCCATTTCATTAAACACTTTTATATCTTTTCCATTTACTGTTAAAATATTATCCTTTCCCTCTACCGTTCCTTCAAACTTTCCATGTACCGTATCATACTTTGTCATATATGCCATATAATCTGCTGTTATAAATGGGTCATTAATTGCTACAACCTCTACTTCCTCTCTTTTCAATGCTGCTTGGAATGATAAATTTCCTATTCTTCCAAATCCATTAATTCCAATTTTTACTGACATAACAATTTCCTCCTTTTTTAATGCCTTATTTAACCTTCCTTCCATAAATGTTTCCCTATATTTCATTCATTTACTAAAAATTCAAGTTATCTTGGCACCTTTTTTATATAGTATTACCTATTTTTCTTAGGCAATTCAATTCTATACCAAAAAACATTACTTTGCAAGTCCTTTTTTTGTTTTTTGACCTCGATATCTTTTGGTTTGTGTTTGGGTGTGTTTGGGGACAGGCACTAATTCTCCCTCTTCGTGTGTTTAGGGACAGGCACCAATTACCCCTAAATGTGTTTTTTGGGACAGGTCTGTCTTATTATCTCTTGTCGTATTTAATAATAAATTATGTTATTTTATCGATTTTTTTGATATAAACTATTTTGTATCACTCTAACAGTAAGACCTAATATTCTTGCTACTTGGACTTGTGTTACACCTTTTATTTTTATAATTTTTCTTATTAGTTCATTTCTATAATCATTATTATATTTCTGAATATCCTGAATATTATAAATTCCTATCTCTTCTTTGATAAAATAAATAACTTCTTCATCTGTTAACCTATTTTTCATTTCATATTCTAATAATTCACTACTTTCGTAAAATTTCCAGTTCTTTTTATTAAATTCTAAAAATGCCTTTTTAGTTTCCTCTTTCTTGGGTAAAAATATTTCCAAAACTTCTTGCGTATCAACTATTTTATCTTCTTTTGATATATCTTCACTTTTAAAATATTCAAAAAAACTACTCCATCTATAATTTTCCATTTCATTTATTCCTGCTTTTAATGGATTTTGATGAATATATCTTACTAAATTTAACATATAAGGTATATTTTCAACATTTTTACTCAAAAATCGACTTTCAAATAAATGTCCTTTTCTCTTATATTTCTTATTAAAGTAATTGGCATAACTCGTTCCTATACAATGAATAATTTGAGATACTTTTTGATTTTCATCTTTGATTTCTAAATGAATATGATTTGGCATTAAAACATATGAATATAATTGATATAAATAATTTTTCTTCGTTTTTCTAATAATATCTTGGAATTTCAAATAATCTTTTTCCTCATAAAAAATATCTTGTTGATTAATACCTCGTAACATACAATGATATATGCTACTGTAGCTTTTCCTTCTAATTTGTCTTGGCAATTTATCAAGCCTCCTTTAATTTTAATCTTTCTAAATAATAAAAATAGTATAGCATATTTTTTATAGTTTTGCTATACTTTTTTACATTTATTTACATTTAACTCTAGATTTTTTAGAAAATGACGACTAGAGATTTAATTAGTCATTTTTAGTCGATTGAGACCTGTCCCAAAAAACACATTTAGGGGTAACTGGTTCCTGTCCCCAAACACACATCGAGGGTGAACTAGTGCCTGTCCCCAAACACACCCCAAAAACTTGCAACTAGCTATATAATTTCTCTAACACAATCACAAACATTGCATGAGACCAACCAAGTCCCAAAACCCAATTAGGTTTTAATGTTTGGTTATCCACTTGTTCTCCTAAAAAGCTGTGCTTTCCTGCTGTTTTTACAACAAAATCAAAAGCATCTTTAGCCTTTTTCTTTTCTCCTGTTTCTAGATAATATAATGTCATCCATAAATTAGCTATTGGCCATGGATTGCCATTTCTATAATGATCTCCTTCAAATCTTTGGTAACCGCCTGTATAGGTTCTTAATGATAAATTTATTCTTTCGATTGTATTCGTGATTTTCTTTTCTTTTGGTTTAAATACCTTAAATGGGGTTACGCTTCCTATCATGCTTACATCCATTTTTCTATCTTCTGCATTTCTTACATAAGATTTCTTTTCTTCGTCATACATATTTTCATCAATGTATTTTTTAATTTCTACTTGTAATTTTTCTAATTCTCTTTCACTTTTTACTATTTTTTCATCTTTTAATCGATTGTTTTCAAAATCAGAAGTATTGCCTCCTAAAATTCTATAAATTTTCATCATACATTCAAAAGCAGCATAAATACTTGCCAAAGAATACAAATGTATTCCTTCGCACATTTCCCAAAGATCATAACTTACGTGATATCGATGTGCTTTTGGATGGTTTATATTTGCTTGTATTTCTTGCTTTACTTTATCTTTATCTTGTTCTTCTTGGGCATCAATATTTAGCCAATCTTCTACATAAAACTTTAAAAATTTTACTGCCTTTTCACACATGGATAAACTTTCTTTTAAGAATTTCTCTGATTTTGTATATTGATAATGCTCATAAATTCCATATACTACACTTGCTGTCTCATCTACTTGATAACCCCATGCTGGTGCTAATTTTCCATCTGTAAAAAATCTTTGCTCCCACATTCCATTTCTGCTTTGAGTCTTTTTACAAAATACATGATAAAATTTTTCAGTTTCTTTTTCCATTTTTAAAATATCCAATGCTTTTGTCATAAAAACGGCATCTCTTGTCCAGCAATAGGCATATCTTCCACATTGCGTAAAATTTTCGTCAATTTCGGCAGATGCAATAATGCCTCCTGTTTCTGAATTCGTTAAAAGTGGAAACAATAAAATACTTCTTTTGTAAATATCAAAAATCTTCTCTTCATAGCTATTGGTTGGGTCTTTTAGATTCAATCCATTATGTGTTTTTACATATTTTCTCCAATATGCTTTTGTATCTGTATATTCTTTATTAAAATCTATTTTTTTAATTCTTTCAATTTCGCTCTCAATTTGTGATATATTCTTATTTTCTCCAACTGCTATACAAATTTCTAATGTTTTCTTTTCTTTTGGTCCAATTACTCCTAAATCGTAGCAGATACTGCTATCATTTGACATTCCAATATAATCTTTGTCATAAATTTCTCCTCTTTTAATGTTCTCTTTACTACCATTAATTTGATGTTTGGAAAGTTGATATCCTTTGGCAAAAGTGGAAAAAGTGAAATCATGAGCATATTGCATCATTCCTCCATCTACAATTTTACAACTCACATGATTATTATAATCAGACAATAATTCAGAATGTATGTAAAAGCTAGTATCTAAATCAATTTTCCCATCATTTAAGAAAGTGTATTTTTTTACCAACACATTCTCTTTTATCATAATAAAATCTGTTTGAAGGATTTTTAAGTTAAAATAAGTATTGGTTATTTCTGTGTTCAAAATATTGGTATCGGTATCATAATACTGCTTATAAACATTGTTAATATCATCATGTAAGTAAATCAAATCCGAATGATTAATTTTTACTCCTGTATGAAAATAATCTAAATATTGCCTATAATCTTTACTCGGAAAATAAAGTCTTTGTATTTCTCCTTTCTCTGTAAAAGTTGCTAACATATCTTTATTTCCAATCATTGCTTCATTATAATACTTATTTTCCATTTTTCTCCTCCTATTTTTATTTAGACCTGTCCCAAAAAACACATTTAGGGGTAATTTGTGCCTGTCCCCAAACACACACCAAGGGGAAATCAGTGCCTGTCCCCAAACGCACCCAAACGCACACCCAAATGCACCCCAAACTCTCTAGCCTTCGATTACGTTTATGATTTGCTTTTCTAAGTCTTTTATCTTTTCATTAATTCTGAAGATATCTTCATCTTTTAATTTATCGTCACTAATATCTTGTCTTACATAGTTATCCATATCTTTGATTTCATCTTTTAGTTTTTCTAGTCTGTCGATTACTTCACGTCTTATAGTGGTTGTTATTTTTCTTTCTATTTTATGAGTCATTTGTACATTTGATAGGTTTTCTTCATTTTCTTGAATGCCACCTATTTCATAGGTTTCTCCAAATCCTGGTATGGTTACATGAATGTTTGTGTCTTGTTCTATTCTTTCTTGTAAAACGTTTTGTGATTCTTCTTCTCCATGTACTAAGAAGATGTGCTTTGGTTTTTCTATGAAGGAGTAGATAAAGTTCATCAATCCTTCTTGGTCTGCATGTCCAGAATATCCTTCTATATATTCGATTCTAGCATTTACTGCGATTTCTTCTCCAAATATTTTAACTGTTTTGGCACCATTTACAATGCTATATCCTAATGTTCCTTGTGCTTGGTAGCCAACAAACAGTATGGTGGATTTTGGATCCCACAGGTTATGTTTTAGGTGATGTTTGATTCTTCCTACTTCACACATTCCGCTTGCTGATATGATGATACTTGGTGTGCGGTCTTCATTTAAGGCCTTGGATTCGTCTGCTGTTTGTGTAAATTTTAATCCTGGAAATTCTAGTGGGTTATCTCCTTTCATGATTTCTTCTTGGATTTCCTCTTCAAAAAGATTGGTATTTTCTCTGAATACTTCGGTTGCTGAAATGGCTAATGGGCTGTCCACATAAACATTTGATTTCATTAAGGTTTTATATTTTCTTCTGAATTCGTCATCATCTTTTATTTCTTTTAATTTGTTAATTTCATATAGAATTTCTTGTGTTCTTCCGCACAGCAAAGGATGGAATAATTACACTTCCTCCATTATCTAATGTTTCTGATACAATGTCTAAGAATAGTTCTGCTTTTTCATCATTTCTTAGGTGCAATCTACTTCCATATGTGGATTCCATTACTAAATAGTCTGCTCTTTCTATCATAGTTGGTGAGTCTAATAAAGGAATATCATTATTTCCTAAGTCTCCTGTAAATACAGTTTTGGTTTCTTTTCCGTCTTCTTTTGTCCATAGTTCAATAATGCTAGAACCTAACATATGTCCTGCATCGTTAAATCTTACATGGATATCTTGCGTTATTTCTATAATTTCATCATATTGTACTGGTTCTAATACTTCTAATGACCTTGCAGCCTCTTCTGCTGTATATAAAGGTTCTAATTCTTTTTCCCCTTTTCTTTTTCTTTTTTTATTTTTCCATTCGTTTTCCATTTCTTGAATATGACCACTATCTGGTAGCATTAAAGCACATAAATCACAGGTCGCTTTATGGGCATAAATTTTATTCCTAAATCCTTCATTGTACAATTTTGGAATTCTTCCTGAGTGATCAATGTGTGCATGGGTTAATAATACAAAATCTATGTCTGTTGGATTAAATTCAAATTCTTCTGCATTTTGTAATTCATATTCTGCTTTTCCTTGCCACATTCCACAATCTACCAAGAATTTTTTTCCACATGCTTCTACTAAAAAATTAGAGCCTGTAACTGTTTTAGTTGCTCCTAAAAATGTAATTTTCATATTTATTATCATTCCTTTCTTAAGGCACAAATCAGTATGAATAATTTACATTTTTGTTAATTATTCAACCTTTCATTCCTTTCTTACTTATTTTCTATTTTAGTTGAAAATTTTGATTTTTTTATTCCATTTAACTAGCCAATCTTTTTTATCTATATCATCTAAACTTTCCATTCGAATTTTCTCTTCAAAAACTTCTTCATCAAATAATTGAATATAATAATTATTTTTTTCTTTTAGTATTTTAATATATAAATTTTCCAAATTAATAACTCTTACATTAAATATATTTCTTAAAATTTGGTAATCTATTTCTTCTTGTTTTGAAAAGCTATCTATCATTTTTAATTCATGTGCCTTATTAATTAATAATCTTTCTACTTGTTCGATTGGTTTCTTTATTTCTTGTATCTGATAAATGGCTCCTCTTGTATTAAAAGGTAATAAACAATAATATCTAAATTCATAAATTAGTTTTAACAATTCTTGTTTGGTATCTACTTGTTTTATTTTTGTTTGATAACATAGTAAAAATATTTTTTGTAAAGTTAAAATAGTATCTATTATTTCATCTTCTATATTTTCTAAGTCTAGTAATTTCAAATAATAATATTTTTGTTGCAATTCTTTTTTTAAGCTAACAAACTTTTGTGGATTTAACCATACATTTAATTTTTCTATTTTTTCTATTTTTTCTTCTCTTTCTTTTGCCATCATCTGTGATAATATTCTACTGCTAAAAATCTTTTCCTCTAAAGGTAAAAACTCATTTCTTTTTTCATATTCTTGTTGTAATAGTTCTTTATTGTTCAGGGTTTCATCCATTTGTTTAATTTCTTTTGTTAACTCTCGTTTTTCTTTTGTTATTTCTTTTATAAATTCTTCATTATTTCCAATTTTCCTTAATTTTGTTTCAATTTGCTTTTTTTCTTTTTGTAATTTACTTTTTAGCTTAGGATTATATCGAATGGCTAATAAAACAGATATTTTATTTAAAGATTCCATATATTTTTTTTGTAAATTTTCTCCATATTGTTTCTTTAATTTAGTTTGAAAAGATTCCATATAATCTATAATATATTCACTATTTTTTATCCAATCTTTTAAAAATTGGTGACCAACTAATATTCTAATATTTTGATAAACTAGATTATGATACATACTTTCTATTTCTCTTGGAATGGTTGTCCAAGAATAACCATTAAAATCACGCATTGGTTCAACCATATTAATATTATCACCTACATTGATTAAGTCTGTTAAAGTTTTATCAATTACGAAATAATGATCTTTAATGATTTTTTCTTTTTTATCGATTTTAGCAATACAGTATAACAATTTTCTTTCTATTGGGTAACAGATAATTCTTTTTCTATTCTTTTCTACTAAAAAAGTTTTGTTTCCTAGCATTTCACTTTCTTTTGAATTCAATTTTATAACTTTTATGGTATCACAATTATTTTTTATACTATCTAATATATTTTCCATAAATTCTTCTTTTTCTTCAACATTTGGTTTTACTTTTTCGTAATCTTTATATGCCATTTCAATTTTGTATAATATGCTAAGAAGAAGGCTTTTGGTATTTTCGTCAAATGCCTTCTTTTCAAGAATCTTTTCTAATTCATTATTATAATCTTTTTTTACAATTTTATCTAAAAATTTATCTGTTTTCTTTTGCAAAATCTTTCCCCTTTCAGCTTAAGGATTTTGTTATTCCTGTGTTCCCTCTTGACTAGTTCCCATTTTTAATTCATTCCATCTATCTAAAGTCATAAGAACTTCTCTTGGCTTACTTCCTTGATAGCCTGATATAACACCTCTTTCTTCCATTTGGTCAATAATTCTTCCTGCTCTTGCATAACCTACTTTAAATCTTCTTTGAATAAAAGATGTAGAGGCTTGTCCTGTTTCTATAACTGTTTGAATTGCTTCCATTAAAAATGGATCTGTATCATCATCTTCTGCCGACTCTGCTATTTCTTTATCTGTCTTATTTGTATTTTCAATACTTTCTAGAATATCTTCACTATATGTCGCTGTACCATTTGATTTTACAAAATCTACAATTTTTTCTACTTCATCATCTGTTACAAATGCTCCTTGAACTCTAGATGGTTTTGGTGCACCTGATGGGAAATACAACATATCTCCTTTTCCTAGTAATTTTTCTGCACCTACACTATCTAAAATCGTTCTTGAGTCTACTTGTGATGATACCGCAAAAGCAATTCTAGAAGGTACATTTGCTTTAATTAATCCAGTAATAACATCAACAGATGGTCTTTGAGTAGCAATTACTAAGTGCATTCCTGCTGCCCTTGCTTTTTGTGCTAAACGGCAAATTGCATCTTCTACATCGCTTTTGGCTACCATCATTAAATCAGCCAACTCATCTACAATGATAACAATTTGTGGCAATTGCCCTACTTCTTCTTCATTTTCTATTGCTTTATTATATCCTTTTAAATCTCTTACCCCTTTTTCAGCAAATAAATTATATCGGTTATCCATTTCTTGTACAGCCCACGCTAAAGCTCCTGCTGCCTTTCTTGGGTCAGTTACAACTGGAATTAAAAGATGTGGTATCCCATTATAAACTGATAATTCTACTACTTTTGGGTCTACCATAACAAATTTTACTTCACTTGGTTTAGCATGGTAAATAATACTTGTTATAATGGTATTGATACAAACACTCTTTCCAGAACCTGTTGAACCAGCAATTAAAACATGTGGCATTTTCGCAATATCAGCTAATTGTACATTTCCTGCTACATCTTTTCCTAAAGCTATTGCTAGTTTAGATTCACTACTTTTAAATACATCACTATCTAACACTTCTCTTAAATGAACTGCTTCTCTTTCTGAATTTGGCACTTCAATTCCTACTGCTTGCTTTCCAGGAATTGGTGCTTCAATTCTGATGGTTTCTGCTGCTAAGTTAAGGGCAATATCATCTGCTAAATTAGCAATTTTACTAACACGTACCCCTTCTGCTGGTTTTAACTCATATCTTGTAATAGCAGGTCCTACTGAAACATTTTCAACCTTAGCTGATACACCAAAACTATGTAAGGTTTTTTGTAATTTAGCAGCTGTATCCGTTAAAGCTTTTGCCCCACCTTTTAGTGATTTTTTACTTGGTTTTCCTAAAATTTCTAATGGTGGATATTCATAATGTTCATCTTCCACTGTCATAGCATGTTCTAACTGTAAAACTGCTCGTTTCTTTTCTTCTTTTTGTTCTTCTACATCTTTAAACAAATTACTTTCAATTACATCTGGTTGCATTTCGTTCATTGGCTCTGTTTCATCATCATCTATTTCTGGTACTTGCATTCTTTTTCTATCTTGCTTTCCTCTTAACTTAGATTGTTTAGTCAGTGGTTCTAGGTCATCATCACTGTGGTCATATTTTTTTAAACCATTTTCATCACTACTATCTACAAATCTTCCACCAAAATTAATCTTAATTTGTTCATTCATAGCTGCTCTTTCTTGTTTATTTAATTCTTTTTGTGCTTGTCTTTCTTCTTTTTCTCTTTTTCTTCTTTGTGTTAATGTTTCTTTTTGGTCTTGTTCCATTTCTTTTCGAAGTTCTTCTCTATGAGCCAATCTTGCCTCTTTATTTTCCTCTGCTCTCTCAGCCATTTTATTAATTATGTCTGTTATATTAATGCCAAATGTAAATACTACTAATACAATGGCAACTCCTAAACAAAGAATAATTGCCCCTATATTCCCTAGCAATTTGGTAAGTGGCATTGCTCCACATGAGCCAATTGCTCCTCCACCTTTACTTTGTGAACCTAACAAATAAGCATCCTTTACAACTTCTGATAATTCCTTACTATTTTGCAATTCTCCAGAAGAAATTTGAAACACACTAAATACAATACATAAACTAACCAATAATATTCCATACTGAATTAACCTTGGATTTAATTCTTCTTTTCCCTCTGATGCTAATTTAATTGCAATAATAAATATTCCTATTGGTAAAATATATTGCACAACCCCTAACATTCCACCTAGTATTTCGTTTAATTTTGCTCCTACTACACCTGACTTTGTATAAATCAAAACTGCCAGCAAAATACTTACTATAATTAAAACTACTACTGTTATATCTGCTTTTGATGCTGTATTTTTTTTCTTTTTATATCTTTTTTTCTTCGCCATTTTTTGCACCATCCCTTCAAGAACATCATTTCTTATCGCCAAATTGGACAATTGGGGACGGTTCTTAATTGTCCCCTCAAAAAGGAGCAATCAAGAACCGTCCCCAATTGTCCCAACATCGACTTTTGTTCTATTTCAATTCTTTTCTACTATTTTGTATTGTTTTTATGGTATCTTCTAATGATAATTGCATTAAATTTAAAGCTTCTGACATATTGTTTCCCAATTTTTCTAAGGTATCATTTAGTACGTTTTCTGTACTAGATAATAAAGAATCTGCATATTCTTTTGTTCCTTTTGATATTTCTCTTGACATTTCATTTGCTGTTTCAATAATTTCTGTTTTTTGGTCATATGCTTTTCTTGTAATTTCGTGTTCATCAACCATTGCTATAATTCTATTTTCTGCTTCTTTTACGATGTCATCTGCCTCTTTTTGGGCTTCTACTAAAATTCGTTGTCTTTCTTCTTTTACCCATTTTGCTTGTTTTAATTCGTCTGGAAGTTTAATTCGGATTTCTTTGATTAAATCTAACATTTGCTCCTTATCTACTACACCTTTTGAAGAAAATGGTAGATTTTTACTCGTTTCCAATAATTCCTCTAACGTTTCTAATATTGTGAATATTTCCATTGTTTACCCCTTTCCCTTTTTGGCTCTTAAGAAGATAAGTTGTACTCTTCCATATTTTCTTTCGTCTATGATTTCTATTTCTAATTGCTTAAATTGTTCTTTTATTCTTTTTTCTTGATCTGTTTCAACTATTATGATACTGTCTTGTTTGATTAACTGTCTTTGTATTATCATTTTAATCGCAAGATACGCATCATCTGTTTGGTATGGTGGGTCTATATATAGAATGTCTAATTTTTCTTTGATTTTTGTTTGTAAGATTTCTTCGTAATCCATTTGATAGATTTCAATTTGTTCTTTTGTATGTGTTTTTTCTATGTTTTTTTTGATGATTTCTACTGCTTGTTTGGAGTTGTCACATAGTATTGCTTTTTTGGCTCCTCTACTAACTGCCTCGATTCCACATGCTCCACTTCCTGCAAATAAGTCTAAAAAGATGCTGTCTTTTATGCTAAATTGAATGATATTGAATAAAGATTCTCTTACTCTATCTAATGTTGGTCTTGTGTTTTCTCCTTCTAATGTATATAATTTTGTTCCCTTTGCTTTTCCACCTATTATTCTCATATTTTGCCTCTCTTTTGATACTATTATTTTATTCTTTTTTTGGATAATGTCAATAGTATTTACTGAAATGTAACATACATTTAACAGTTCTGTAATATACCTTCTATTTTGTTACATTTTTCTATTTTAAGTGCTAAAAACATTATGTTTCTAACAAAAATACACTTCTCTATACTGTCAACCTAACCTATTATCTTAAAAAGGAAAACAGTGAATTGAAAGTAATTAAGAATAGAAATTATTAATTCCTTTTATGGAAAGAGTTCACGCCTTTGGCGTGGAAGGGTGCCATAAAATGAATTTAGAATTTCTTCGAAAATTACTTGAACGAACTGTCTTCCTTTTTAAGATAATACGTTAGGTTGACAGAAATTCTAGTTTCTTTCATATCTTATTTGTATTCTTAATTAGAATATCTTGTATAAAAAATTAAAAATTTTACCTCAATAATAAAAAACCACCTACTTTCATAGATAGTTTCTCTTTTGTATGAATTCATTATTTGATTAAACATCTTCTTTATTAACATCTTTTAATAATTCCAATTGAGATATCAATAAAGATTCCATTTTAGCTTTATAAATATCAAATTGTTTCTTAACATCTTCCAATTCTTTTTTCTTAGCTACAATTTCATTGTCTAAATCACCCACTTGTTTTTGGGCAGTTCCTTTTGCCTCATTAATAATTTGTTCAGCTTGTTGTTTAGCCACTTTTTTTACATCTTCTGCTGTTGTTTGAGCCATTACCAATGTGTTTTGCAATGTTTCTTCTATTGTTTTATAGTGTTCTAAACTCTTTGTTAATTCGTCTACTTTTGACTTTAATTCTGTAGCCTCTTTATAATTTTTTGAATAATCTGCTGTTAAATCATCCAAAAAATCATCCACTTCTTCTACACTATATCCATTCATCATTTGTTTTGAAAATTTTTTATTTTCAATATCTAATGGTGTTATCATTTTTTCCTCCTTGAATAAACCAAATTAGTTGACTCCGTTGTTTTTTAACCATGAAACAGAAAGTTTACTTTTCATTTCTTCTCTTGCCATTTCATTTGTAATTTCATAATTAGATGGTGCCACCAAAAAGATAGAATTTGATACTTTTTGAATATATCCATCTAAAGCATAAACACCACCACTAATAAAGTCTACTATTCTTCTTGCTACTTCTTTATTTACATATTCTAAATTAACAATTACAGATTTTTTTTCTTTTAAAAAGCTACAAATTTCATCTGATTGTTCAAAATTGGTAGGTTGTGAAATCACCATTTGAATCGCATTTGCATTTGCTTGTGGCATAGCTACCACTTTATCTTTATTATTTTTTCTTCCAAATAATTTTTTATCTTCTACCTCTACTTCTTCTTCCTCATCTTCATAATCATACGCATTTTCTTCATCATATTCTTCCTCTTCTACAGCGTCCATTCCAAATAATCCCCATACTTTATCCATTAATGCTCCTGACATAAAAAAACCTCCTAAATTACTTCCTTTGTTTATTTTTATTAAGTATCTACTTTTTTTACAAGATTGTCAATATTTTTTACCAATGTTATTATTTTTTAATATTTCTGTAATATTTTCGTAACACTATTGAACATCTTCCAAATTTGGATTTAATAATATTTCATCATAAATTGATACCTTTTTATATTTTGCTATTTCTTCATTTGAAAAACCTAATTGTTTTAATTCTTCTGTAGAATAGGTTTCTACAATAGAATATTTTTCTCCTTGTTTTTTTATTTTGACTAACATTTTACTCAAATAACCAGCACGATTTCTAACCACATAATGTAAGTCATCCATTGTAACAATTGCTTGATTTGGCACTTTTAATCCAGAGTCATCCCACCAAATTAAGTCAAATGTAATTTTTCTATAATTAATTAATTCTTCTATCTGTTTTTCTATTTTTAATATTAAAACTACTTCTTCTTCATTTTCTTTAAAAATATTAGTTATTTCTGCTGGTATTTCCGTATTATTTGATAATCTAACTTTAATGGTTTTTCCTACCTCTGCATTTTTTGTCTCTTCTGAAGAAGAAACTGTTACAATGTAACAGGAAAAATTATCAATTACTTTTCCACTTTCTTCACTTGTCGCTACTAATTTTCCTGTTTTTAAGTTCAAACTTTCTAAGTATTCTTTACTTAGTGAACTAAAATTTTCAGGTGTCAATGTTTCTTCTAAGCCATCTACTTTGTATGACACAATTCCACTCATTGGTGCTGTTACATATTCTGCACCAGAATTTAGCTGGCTTTCATATCCTCTTCTTTCTTCAATTAATTGATTTAAATATGAACCTTTTGGACTTAAATCCCCTGCAATTTGTGCCTTTTTTGTTACTAAATCATTAATTGTTTTCTTATATTCTGTCAATTTTGTACTATCTTGTATTTGATTAATATCTGCCACTTTTTCATCAATTTGATTTTCTAATAATTTCATGTCTGAATTAAATAAACTGGTATCATTTAGCATGACTTCTTGTATTTTATTATCTAATTCTTCTATTTTCTTTTTTAGGTTTTCTTCATTGGAACTATAATAACGAAAAATATTCTCTTCTTTAGCTGCTCTTTCCCCTTCTGACTTAATTTGCATCATTCCATTTTTATAATTTTCGCCTCTTACTACTTTTTCATCTCTAATGACATATCCAATAACCGTCTCTTCTTGATAGAGTTTTCCTTCTTCAATGGTAAAAATGTTGGTTGGTTGTTTCACTAACAAATAAATAGCATAAGCTACGTAAAATAAAATCGCAATTAAGGTAAGATAGATGATTATTTTCTTCTTCTGTGAAGAAGATGAAACTTTTTTGGTTACTTTTTTATTTTTTTGCTCCAAGATTTTCACCCTTTCTATATTAAATATTTTCTAATATTTTGGCTATGTTTTCCTTTGTACTTGCTTGTCCTTCTAGCCATATGGTCTGCTTATTTTTTCGAAACCATGTCATTTGTCTTTTTGCATATCTTCTTGTTTCCATCTTTATCTTTTCAATCATTTCTTCTTGTGTCATTTTTCCTTCTAAGAAGGACACTACTTCTTTATAGCCTAATCCTTGCATGGCTGTTGGGAACTTTTGATGGTTTTTTAAAATTTCTTTTACTTCTTGTATTAGACCTTGTTTCATCATGATATCTACTCTTTTATTAATTCTATCATATAAAATTTCTCTGTCCCATTTTAAAGCATATACTTGATAATCATATTCTACAGGATTTTTCCTTGATTCTATTTCTTGTTCTGTTTTTGTCTTTTTGGTTGCTTGGTATATTTCTAATATTCTTAGAATTCTTTTTTGGTCATTTGAACTAATCTTTTGAACCGCTAATGGATCTATGTTTTTGGCTTCTTGGTATAATTTTTCTAAACCTTCGGTTTCTACTCTTTCTTCTAATTTTTTTCGATATTGTTCATCAAATTCAATATTAGGATATTCTATTTCATAAATTAAACTATCAATGTAAAGTCCAGTTCCTCCTACAATAATTGGAAACTTGCCTTTTTTTATAATTTCTTCAATAGCTTGTTTGGCATCTTTTTTATAATCTGCTACACTATATCGCTTTTCAGGAGAAACAAAATCTAATAAATAATGTTTGATTCCTTGTCTTTCTTCTAGGGTCGGCTTAGCTGTTCCAATATTCATTTCTTGGTAAATTTGCATGGAATCAGCTGATACAATTTCTCCGTCTATTTTTTTGGCTAATTCAATTGATAAACTTGTCTTTCCAGATGCAGTTGGACCTGCTATTACAATTACTTTTTTCATTTTGCTCTCCTTATTGTTTCATGGCTTGATATACTTTCCATATTCCTTCTTGTGTTTCTTTCATATACCCTATTTCAAAAATAAGACATAGCATAAATAGGATTACTAATATTACTACTCTTTTTACTAATATTGGCTTTTCTATTTCATTTTCTTTTAGTTTATCTATTATTTTTCCAATTTGTGGTAAAATGATAATTCCATTGATGCCTGAAAAAATGGCTACTATGATGTTTTGTACTTGTTTTTGCATGGTTATATTTTCATAAGTAAATTGATTTTTGGTTGTTTGAAAAATAGTTAATGTAATAAGATAGGTAAGGATTGTTCCTACTAAAATGATTCCTACTTTTTTGGTTTTTTCAATAAAGCCTAAACTTTGCCAAGTCCAAGCTATTAGTATAAAATAAATAGCGATTGTAACAATTAGGATAAATGCCATTTTTCTATCTCCTTAAACTTATGTATCTTCTATTACTTTTTAAGTTACTCTTGTCATCTTATTGTATTTTATAAAAAAGGAAAACCGTGAATGGAAAGTAATTGAAGTAGAAATTTTTAATTCATTTTAGGCAAAAACTTCACTCCTTTGGCGTGGAAGGGTGCCATAAAATGGATTTAGAATTTCTCTAAAAATTAGCTTGACCGAGCGTTTTTCCTTTTTTATAAAATACAATAGGATGACCGTTTATCTAAAAAGCATTATTTTCTTGCAAATTTTTTTTCAATATCATATTTGGTCATTTTAATTACTGTCGGTCTTCCATGTGGGCAAGTAAATGGATTTGGTAATTCTAATAATTTGTCCATTAAAGCCTCTACTTCTTTTTCATCTAATGCCATATTAGCTTTTACTGCTGCTTTACAAGCCACTGTTGCAATAAACTTTTCTTCTTTTTCTTGTTTGGCTGTTCTTGCTACTGTATTAATTTCATCTAATGTTTCTAAAAATAACTCTTTTGTATTTAAGTTTATACACACTGTTGGTACACCATTTAATTTTATTGTATTGTCTCCAAATTCCTCTAAGCTAAATCCTGCTTGTTCAAACATAGCCATATTTTCTTTGGCAATATCCATTTCTTTATGTGACAAAGTCATAATATCTGGTAATAATAGCATTTGAGAATCTTTATTTTGGTCACTATAGTAATTTTTCTTTACTTTTTCATACATAATTCTTTCATGTGCTGCATGTTGGTCTAAGATGTACATTTCTTTATCGATTTCTAGAATAATATATGTTTTAAATACCACACCTACAAATTTATAAGTCGGCTTTTGAAATTGTTCTGTTTCTTCCCATACTGATAGATTATCTTTTATTAAATCTACAGCACTTGTTTTTTGTTGTTCTTGCTTTTGCTTTTCTTCTATTTGCTTTTGTGTTTCGATTGGCAATTTTCCAAACATTTTAGCATACATTTCATTAAAATCTTGCGGATTGTCATTCAAATCTTGCATTTTTTGTTTGATTTCTTCAAATTCTTTTTGAATCTCAGGGTCATCCATCGTTTCTATTACATCTTCTATTTTGTTGTCTTCTTCAAATATCTCATCTGCTTGTTCATTTAATTCTTCCACTTTTTTAATTAGTTCATCTTGACTTAATTGCTCTTCTTCTAAGTTTTCACTTTCAAGCTGACTATTTTGTTCTTCTTGTTGTTTCTCCTCTATCACTCCATCAAGTAATTGCATGTCTTGTTTATCTTGAATAATTGGTAATGTTTCTTTGGTAGTTGATGCAACTTCTATCATTTCATCTTGTTGTTGAGAAACATTTAAGATTTCTTTTTGCATTTGCTCAAGTGGCAAGATTTCTTCGGTTCTTGTATCAAGAGTTTTTATTTCTTTTGGTGTTTCTTTAGCAGATACCATATCTTTTGATATTTCATTTATATTTTCTATTTCTTCTAATACTATTTTTTTCGCTTCTTGATTATTTTCTTCTTGACTATCTTCTTGTTTTTTAGGTACTTCCAATTGATACTGGGTTTCTACATCTGCTAAACCAATTGCTGGCTTAATATTTTTTTCTTCTAGTTCTTTTACTATTTTTTGTTTCATTTCTTTTAATTGCTTTAGAACATCTGATGTATCAATTGGCTCTCCTACTTTTTTTGGTTCTTCTATAGCTAATTCTTGTTTATTTAATACCTCTTCTATATGATTGGTTTTTATATTACTTTCTTCTTGTGTATATTTTTCAATTTGTTTTTCATTTTGCTTTCTAAATCCAAATAGTCCACTATTACTTGTATTTTCTTTTTTGCTGTCTCTTATCATTTTTAATCTTTCTTCAAAGCTTACTTCTCTAGGATTAGCACTTGTGTTTACTACTAATTCACTTTTTAACAAAGTATCTTTTATACCATGATAAATTGATTGAAATATTTTATTTTCTTCTTCAAAACGTACCTCTAATTTTGCTGGATGAACATTTACATCCACTTTTGCTGGATTCATTTCAATATTTAATACGACAAATCCAAATTTTCCAATTGGTATCAAACCTTTGTAAGCTTGCTCTGTTGCTGCTGTTAGTGTTTTGTCTTTAATATATCTTTTATTTACGAAAAATAGTTGATTCGAACGATTAGACCTTGCTATTTCTGGTTTTCCAATCACACCACAAATAGTAATATCTTCATATTGGTAATTAACTTCCATGATGCCATTTGCTACATCTTTTCCATAAATACTATAGATAACACTTTTTAAATCTCCATTTCCATTTGTTTGTATAACTGTTTTTCCTGTATTAATCAATTTTATTGCAATATTAGGATGAACTAATGCAATTCTTGTAATAACATCTTCTATATAACCAGATTCTGTATAATCCTTTTTTAAGAATTTATATCTTACAGGTGTATTAAAAAATAAGTTTCTAACAATAATAGAGGTTCCTACTTGGCAACCTACTTCTTCTCTTTCTAAAATATCGCCACCTTCTACTACAATTTTATAACCAGTTTGTTGCTCTTGTGTTTTGGCTATCATTTCTATTCTACTAATTGCTGCAATACTGGCCAATGCCTCTCCTCTAAACCCCATTGAGGTTACCATATCTAAGTCGCCTGCCGATCTTATTTTACTAGTGGCATGTCTTTCAAAGGCTATTTCTAAATCATCTTGTGCAATTCCCTTTCCATTATCTGTTACTTTTATATATGAAATTCCTCCATTTTTAATTTCAACTATTATGTTGCTGGCTCCTGCATCAATTGAATTTTCTAGCATTTCTTTTATAACAGATGCTGGTCTTTCAATTACTTCTCCAGCTGCTATTTTATTAATGGTTAATTCATCTAATAATACTATATTTCCCATTTGTTATTTTCCTCTTTCTTGTTTTTCTATCTTGGCTTTTATTATATCATTAGTTTTTTATTTTTGTATAGTTTTTTATAAAATTTTTTATTTATTATAAAACAGACAAGACTCGTCTTGAGTCCTGTCTGCTTTTCAATATATTCTATTGTGTTTTTCTCTGCCATATAGTATTTTTTTACATTTTGCGTTTTTCTATTAATTCTTTGCATTCTTTGAGTTCTTTTTTTATCCACCATATAGCTATTGCTATTATTAAAACAAGGAATAATACCCAACAAATACTACTTAAGCTAATACCTTTGGGATATGGACGTTTTTTCAATCCATTTTTTTGTGCCACTAAAATTTGGCATTGAGCAGATTCATCAATAATATCAGAATTTTCTAATATCGCCACATATAACGTTTCACTATCTAATAAATAGTCGTAAAATTCTTGTATATCTTCAGGATTTTTCAAAGTTTTTTCTATCAAAGCCCCTTCCGTTTTATCAATAAGTGTATGGATACTTTTTTCAGCTTGCTTAACACTATCCGCTTCTATATAATTCCGGATATGTGTTTCAATTTGTGTATCAAATTGATTCATTCTTATTTTAGCCAAATCCCAAACAAATAGAAAACTTAAAACCCAAATACTTATGTAGTATAATAATTTCTTTTTTTACTCATATGTCAATTCCTCCTCATATAAAATAATTTTTGGCAGAGATCTACTTAATATATTTTTATTATACCATTAGTTTACATATTTTTCAATCTTTTATTCCATCACTCTTCTACACAAATTAAAAAATATATCAAATAACTTTAATAAAATAAAACAAAATGAAGTCACAGTTCACTGAAAATAAATTAGATGATTCAAATCCTTACTAATATTGTTGTCTTTTGTAAATTCAAATGTTTCCTAGTAAACAGTAACAAAACGGAACCAATTTTATTTTGATTCCGTGTTTTGTTTTTCATTCTTCCTCTTTTTTCTTTTCAATTAATTCTTTTTCTAAATAAGAAGTCATACCTATTAAAGATAATAAATATACAGCTATTACCAATGGAATTGTCAACCTACCTATTGGAATTCTAACAATTGCCATAACACTTAGCAAGGTAGCTTGGGCTACTATTAATATGGCTATAGTCTTAAATAAAGTTTTTACCAATCCTAATTTATAATATCGAATTGCCATATAAGCCAATATGATTACTGTTGCAATAATAAATGGTAAGATATAAGGTTTTATAATATCTCTTCCTCTTGTATGTGGTACATTTGTGATTACTGTTTCATCTGCTGATAAGTCTAATCCATATTTTTCATTTACTTTATTTACCATACTTGTTTTTTGTTCATTGGTAATTTCTTTTGCTATGATACTGATTGTATCTTCAAATACTTCTACTTTTTGAATCATTACATTTTGATTTGGTAATACTTCATTTGTTATTTGTTTGATATCTTCTATCTCAAATTCTTTTTGTAAATATAATTGTACTTTTTGGGCTTCTTGATATTTTAAATCAAAATTTAGACCTTTTGTAAATAGGATAATCATTCCTACTAAAATAATAATTGCTATTAATACTGACACTATTTTTGTTTTTTTGCTTAATTCTTTCATTTTTATTTTTCCTTTCTTGTTTCTATTTTTAATAAACTATTGGTTAGGATACTGTTGTATAGTGCTATTAAAGCAATTCCCCAAAACATTACCATTCCAAAGCTACTAATTGGTAACCAATTAATAAAACAGAAAGTAATTACCATAATCATAATTGGTATCATCTTAATAAAAAAGTCTTTGTATACTTCTTTTCTTTCTTCTATTTTGGCTAATAATCCATATACTAAAATATAATTTAGCACAAAAGTTATGGCTATTCCAAAAACTCCTTCTATTGATAATGTAACATTTGCATAGCGAATAATTATCAACATGAAAGAAACAAATCCTATATAAGAAATAACACCTAATGCTCCTAATTTTTTATATTTTATGAATAAAACAATTAAGCCTAGTACCATGATTGCTAAAATCACATAAACTGCTATTTCCATTTCGTTTTTGGTTATATCTGAAAAAATATATTGATTTTCATCTAAAGCATATTTTACTGGTATATTTCCTGTATCTAATACAGTTGCCATACTAGAAGCTTGGTTGGCAGATTGTTGGATAGTTTTGGCATCTGTTGAAGAAGAGCCAAATGATAATTGTAATCTTCCTGTTCTAACTGGTTCTTCAAAACTAGTAGACATGATTTCGGTATCATCTATATTCATAGTTATTTTCTTTTCTGTGCTAGTAGTATCTGTATTCTCTGTTGCATTTTCTTGTGTTGTATTTGAATCAGTTGTTGTGTTTTCTTCTGTTTCTGAGTTTTGTGTTGTTTGATATTGATTACTAATTTCTTCTAGTTTTTTTGCTCCTTCTTTTTCAAACTCAATCTCTAAGTATATGGTTGTCCCATTTTCTCCACCACCATACATAACTCTAGCTTGTTTGACATCATTGTTATTCATTAAAACTTCTTTGGTTTGACTATCTATTATCTCAAATTTTCCTACTGTATAAAGATTACTAATTATTGAATCAGTTGCACCATTTTCTGGTAAATCAATTACCATATCTCCTGTTTGTTCATCTAAGCTAATTTGATAATTGTTAACTCCTAATTTTTCTAATCTTTTTTCTATTATTTTTTTAGCAGTTTTGTAATTTTCAAGTGTTTTAACATCTTCACTGTTATTTGGTATTTCTTCTTTGTGATATCCTTTCTCTATTAGTTGCTCATCTGTTAAATTTTCAGTGTCTTCTACTTCTTTTCCTTCTGCATCTTTTATAACTGTTTTACTTTCTGTGTTTAATTTTAATCGAATATTTCTACTTCCCTTTAAATCCATTCCCCATTCATAATCTTTTACTAGGTTTTCCATTCTATTTTGCTTTTGTGTATAAATACCTAAAAAAGCAATCATAGTAACTGCTACCATTAATAATGTTATGGTTAATATTTTTATTTTTTTCATCTTTCTTTACTCCTTTATTTATAATAATTTGGTGTTATTAATTACTAATTCAAACCATATTTTTAAATATTTGGCTGCATATTTACTCATCATTGTTCTATCCATAAAAATTTCAAAATAATCTAGTACTGGACAAATTGCTGTATCAATACTTAATTCTAAAATTACTTTTCTTTCTTCCCTATCAATTTTTAAATTGGCATTTGATACTGCATAATTTACTCTATCATGTATGTCAAAAGTTGATAGGTTCATATTGGATACTCTATCTCTATGAACATCTGATTTATCGGCTAAAATAAGTGCTGCTGAAATGTCACTAACAGCTGTTCCTGTTTGTTCATCATGGTTACCAATTGCCATCATAATTTCGGTTCTTTCTTCTACTGGCATTCCCATGTCTTTTAAAATATTGTAAGCAAGTATGGCTCCACTATGAGCATGGTCGGTACGATTGACACAATTTCCAATATCGTGTAAATAACCAGCTATTTTTACTAATTCAATTGTTCTTTCTGGATACCCTAAAGTTTCTAAAATTTCTCCTGCTCTTTTTGAAACAATTGATATATGCCTATGACTATGTTCGGTATAACCGAAGACCATCTAATTGTTTTTGTGCACCTTGAATTAATGCTTCTACCTCTTCATTTTTAATCACATCTTCCAACGTTATCATTTTATTTGCCTCCTCTTTTTTGTCTTTTTAATTTTACCTTAAATTGTAAAAAATAGCAACTGTTTTTTACAATAAATTTGTGCAAATTAATACTTTTTATTAATTTGCACAAATTTATTGTTGTTCATACATTATTATTCTCCTATTGTATAAATAGTAAAATTATATTGTTTTATCTTTTGTCCATCTTCTGTATCTTGAAAATTTTGTATGTCATTTTCTTCATAATCCCATTTCCACTCAATGGTAATTTTTTTATTTTTAGTTATTTCACCTTGTAGTTCTTGTTCCATATCTTCTAATTGATTATATTTTCTATCTTTTCCTTTTATTCGAAAATTTAAATTTTTTGGTTTTTCATTTGTACTTTTAAATTTGATTTGATAATTCATTTTTGTGTTGGATTGTAATAAAATTTCAAATTCTCCTTGTGTTCCAGGTGCTATTTTTTCTTGTATGAGCGTATCTTGTTTAATAGTTTCGTTTAAATTGATATTTTTGAAATCAATATTTTTATAAGATACTTGAAAATCGTAAACTACTTGATTCGTATTTTTTGGATTTTTTGATAAACGTGTAGGTTGCTTACTTTCTTGATTAGAAGAAAATAATTTGAAAAAAAGTAAATCTTCTTGAAATTGATTGTTTGGATTTCTGTTTTTTGGAAATAAAAAAATAATTAGAATTAAAACTACAATGATTAATAAAATTAATTCTTTTTTTCGTTTTTTCATGTTGTTTTTGTGCCTCCTTTAAACCTTTAATTGTTCAGAATGCACTTTTATTTGAACATCTTGAAAAATATCTTTTGTAACAGTATTTTTAGTTTCATCATATATTATTTCTAGTTGATAACAATCTTCTTGTAGTTTTCCTTTTTCTAGTTTGCTATTACTGGTTTTATTATTTTCTAATGGAATTTCTTGATTGTCTTTATAGAGTTTAAACGAAATTGCCTCTTCTATTGGTGATAAAATTTCAATATAATATTGCAAATCAATTTGGGTTGTTTCTCCATTTTCTCGATAATTTTTTACTTTAAAGTTTTGATATTCTTTTTGTTTGCTTCCATCTATTTCTTTTATGGGATTATTTTCTACTACTAAGATTGGCTCTGCTATTTTTGCATTGGTTACTAGATTGCTACTGCTATATTCTTTTCCCATGCTATAACCTGAAAAAAATAATAACAATACCATAATTGTAACTAATACAAGTGTAACTTCTCTTCTTTTGAATTTTAATGGTCTTTTTGTTTTTTTCATTTATCCCTCCTATCATAATTTTTTAGTAAGGACAAGATTTTTTTGCTTGTCCTTACTTAAATTGACAAATAAAATAAAAATATAATATAGAATAAAGGTTACTTATCATGCTTTTTTACATTTTCAAGTTTCTATTTTTTCGTTTTTGTCTTATGTTTGTGGTACGACTTGTGTTCCTGAAACAACTACATCAAATGTATAATTAGCAATGTTTTGTGCATCTTGTGTG
Source organism: Clostridia bacterium (assembly GCA_022795075.1). GTDB lineage: Bacteria > Bacillota > Clostridia > TANB77 > CAG-508 > CAG-269. The sequence goes on from JAAWGB010000009.1 coordinate 24,142, forward strand.
TCGATTTGGTCATTGTTTGCAATTTCACTTTGTGTGTTTCCTGTTTCATAGTTCCATTTCCATCCAATTGTTATGGTTCTTGTTTTTTCTTGTGCATTTGCTTCAATTGTTCCTGATAAATTGGTTTGTAATTCATCAATAGAATTGTATTCTTGTCCTTCATAAACAAATTTTAAATTGGTTGGTTTGGTTGTTTCATTTTCAAATTTAATATTATAGTTGATTCCTACATCCGAACCTGTTCCATCTACTATGATGTTAAAGTTTCCACTTGTGCCTGGTGCAATTTTGTTGTTTACTAATGTTTCGTTGTTACAAGTTGATCCTAGTTCAATGGCTTGTACTTGTTCTTTTTGTCCATTTACTTTAAAGCTCCATGTTGCAACTTCTGCTATTCCATTTCCTCTTACTTCTGATACATATTTAGAGTAACTTTGCCCTCCTACAAATGCTAATAAAATGCAAGATAAAATAGCAATGATGAATAGTATTTTTTTCTTTTTACTCAATAGGCATTCCCTCCTTTTCTTTTTATTTTTGATTTGTTTTTTTTGGATAAAATTTTGAATTAAATTTTTTTGACTGAATTTTAGAAATTTGAAAATGTAATCTCATTATAGTTCCCTTTTTTTTATTTGTCAATAACTTTTCATCGCAATATTCGACATTTTTCTTGAATCGTTGCTCCATTAAATTCCTTGTTTTGCTATACTCAATATAAGTTTAGCCATCTATTATTTTCAAAAGAAAAAACAGAGAATTGAAAGTAATTGAAATAGAAATTCTTAATTTATTTTATGGAAAGAGTTCACGCCTTTGGCGTGGAAGGGTGCCATAAAATGAACTTAGAATTTCTTTGAAAATTAGCTTGAACGAACTATTTTTTTATTTTGCTCTTGACTTTTCCATTATTTTACATTATAATCATTTTATATTTTCTATCTTTTATTCTTTCATTTTCCCATAAAACCAAAAACAAACAAAAAAGGAGGCGCATATATATCTTACACAAAAAAACAAAAATTTTTATTATCTTAGGAATTCTCTTTATTTCTAGTCTATTTTTTCAAACAACTTCTGCCAAATATGTAATGGAAACAACCAACACTGTAGCCCAAATTAATATTGACCGAACCAAACCACAAATTGAATTAATTGATATTACTTCCTCTAATCAAGACTATCCAAATTATGCTAATTCTACTCATCTTATTACAGGTCATTTAAAACTAACCGAAACAAATATCGTCAAAAATAATTTATCATCAGAACAAATAAAAGTTGCTGTAACAGATAAAAAAGAAAATATTGTAGTAAATAATTATCTTATTACTCCTAACTTTGAAAGTTTTTCTCTCATATCTGATAATGGAATAGAAAAAATATATGAATTTTCTTTTACCAATGCAACCAGTAATGGAACTTTAATTATTGCGATTCCACCTAGAATAATAAGAGATAAAGCTGGTTTGTATAATGAATCAAAAACTTTTTACACAAATATTACAATTGATAATACACCACCACAAGGTAGTTTTAATGAAATTACTATAGCTAATCAACAATCAAGAGCAGAAATAAGCTTAAATGAACCAATTAGACCAATTGTTGGTTGGAACACATCTAATTTAGGTTTTACCTTATCAAAAGAATTTTCTAGCTGTGTTTGCTATCCTCTTCCTATTGTAGATTTTGCTGGAAATTCTTCTGAAGTGCTAATTAATATTAAAAATGCAACTAGCATTTTCTTAGAATATAGTTCTTATGATGATTATAGTCGATTTACAAAGGCTTCTAATGGTGCTGTTTCATCACCTAATACGATTTCTTCTAATTCTATTTGTAAAACTGAAGCTATCATGATGCGATTAGTTGGTGCGAATTCTTTTTCCTTACAAGGAAAAGTCTATGAACATACCTATTGGGGTGAAGGATTTCGTGGTATTTGTAGATATTCTGAATTATCCTATTATCATGGTTATAATCCTACTTCCCCTACTTTATGGTGGACAGTTAACACTAGCTATGTAATTTCACACCTAAAGAATTATTACACACAATTTGGTGGTACTGGTGTCAATTCTATTACTCTTCCTAATGAAATTGGTAAACAGTATTTATTTGGTATTTCTGCCATCCAATTTAAATTAAAAGATACCACTGATATTTCCGTTGTTTATCAAGGTTATATCAATGGTATTGGCTGGTTACAGGCTTCTTCTGATGGAGAAGAAAATTGCTATCAATATAATAAACCATTTTCTTCTTTTCGTATCAATTTAGTCCCTAAAACCGAAAAACAATATTTAATTAATTATTGGAATCGCAATGTTGGAACCAATTCTATTAATTAGCTTTACATTTTGATTCGTCAAACAATGTCTTCATTTCATAGCTTATTAAATGAAGGCATTTTTATTTTTTATTCACGCCTATTATGCCCCCTAAAATTCCAAATATCATTCCAATTACAATCATAACAATACTTTGTATTTCTAATGTAAATTTTCCGTTTAAAATACTAGATATTAGATAAATCGCAAACAGATAAATTCCACCTATTAATGCTCCATTTAGTAAGCCATTTTTCTTAATTTTAATATTTCCTATTGAGCTTCCTATTAAAATACTAATAGCTGTTACTACTATAATAACTGGATTTATCATAGTTTCACTAATTTGTGTATAAGTTAGCAGTCCTGCAAAAATTAGTAGTAAAATAATGGTTGCAAGTAAAGCTATTCCTACTCCTTTTGCTAGATTCTTTATTGCATTTTCCATTTTAATCTCTCCTTTTTTAAGTCTTTTTGTTTAATGTATATGTAATAAAAAAGGAAATAGAACTTTATTAATTTTCTAAGTAATCAATCAATGATTTAGGTGTATACGCATATTGACTTAGCATTTTCATTGTGTCTGTGTAAAAATCATATTTACATACTATACTTTTGTCAAATCCATATTCTCCATTTATTATTGCATTTCTCACAGTATTTAGAAAATATTTAAAAAATTCTAATTCAAATTTTCCTCTAAAATTAGAATGATCTTTACTTTTAAATAAGGAAATATTTTGATTACATTCTTCTATATCTATGTTGTATTCTATTTTATAATCTTTTATTAATTGCTCATATGTAATTTCTTTCATTTCAAATTTATCTAGTGAAGTATTTTTCACAAAATAAGAAAATTTTTTGAGATTAAAATCTGCTCTTGGCTTTTTACGTTTCTTTTCATATACCCTTATGGTATAAAAAAATGCGTTTAATTTTATAGCAAACTGACTATACTCTTCATAAGTTTTCTTAAAATATTTTAAACATAATGTAAAATTATTGCTATTTTTATTAACTTCCATAATATTTTCTAAAACTTGTTTGATTGTTTCTTCATTTAGATAAAAATTTTCTATGGAATAGTAATCTGTAATATAAATTCCTTTCGGAATCTTTTCTAAATTATAATCTTTATCTACCATAAATTTTACTTTATTATTTTGTTTTATTTTACATTTCTTTTCTATTAATTTTTTTACACCTATCACATTCTTTTTACCATCACAACTATAATCTATATGATTTGTACTCTTAGAATATTGCTTAATTCTTGGATTGTAATAACAAAAGTCTTCTCCTTCTACAAAATAAAATAAAGTATCTTTATATTTTCTATTTTCTAAAACAAATTTTTGAAATACCGAAACATCTTTTCCTAATGATTCTATCATGGTTTGATATAAATCATTGTTCATCTTCTACGCTTATTTTTTGTTTAATAGGTGTAATATATTCTTTAATATCTTTTGTATATTTTTTATATTCATTATCAAAAATAAATGGTGAATGTGTAATTACCATCATAAATCCACATTTATTAGATTCTATTATGTTTGGTAAAAGTTTTGATTGCCATACAATCGATAAAGAAAGTTCTGGCTCATCAAATAAAACTATATTTTTAGAATCTTTTGATAAATATAGTTTTGAAAATAATGAAACGATTTGCTTTTCACCTGATGAAAGATTTTTAAATGCTATTGTTTCTCCACCATATTCTTGTATTAGCTTACATTCTACTTTAAATGGATTGTATTGAAAGGTATTATTTTCTAAATATTCATTACAGACACTTGTAAATTTGTCCAAACTTTCGTCTGTACTTTTCGTTTTTTCATATATTTCTAGTAAGTTACTGATAATATTTACCAAATAACTATATTCAAAATCACTAATATTGTCTTTTTTATCTAATAATTGAATAATAGCCTCTTTTACATCATCATCTATTTTATCTGCTAATCTTTCAAATACAATTCTTAGTTTTGCTTCTTCTATTTTAGGTTTGGAAATTTTAGGTTTTGTTTCTTTATTTTTTAGCATAGAAATGTAATTTTTTAATAAATTACTAGTCATTTCTTTAAATCCTTCATTGGTAGCATTTCTTAATTGGTCACATGTTGATTCAATCAGTTCTTCTACATCATCCATACCAAATTGAAGATTGTCTATTTTTTTCATAACACTATCTCGATGTCTATATTCCGTATTGTTTATAAATTTGTTAAAGTCTTCTTCAATTCTTCTATAGGTTGGAAGATATATTATATTATTTTTTACTTGTTTTTGTATTTTATTTAGCCATTTATTTTCATCATTTACTTCTTTGATAATTTCTTTGATTCTATCAAGATCAATTATTCTACTACTACCACCTACTTTTAATCTTACTCGACGCAAAATAGAAAAGCAAATTTCGTCATCACTTATATTGCTTGTAGATGCTTTATATTCTTTATATAAATCTTTAACCATTTTTATTATGAATCTTTCTTCATTTTCAAAGAATCCACCTCTTCTCATATTATTTTCACTTGTATACAATTCGTCATGGTTAATTTCAATACTATCTCCATTTTTAAATGTTAAAATAATTTTTTTAAATTTGATATGATATAAATTTTCTTCATCTCCTTGTAACACGTAATTTATACAATTTAGTATGGTTGTCTTTCCTAATCCATTTTCTCCAATAAAAATATTAATGTTGTTGCAAAATGGAATATCTACATTGTAAATACCAAATAATTCTTCAATTTGAAATCTTTTGATAAATGGTTCTTCTTTCATAATGGTTCTCCTTCATCTATAAATTATTGTTATTGTATCATGCTATATTCAAAAAATCAATTAAAAAAGAATAAAATTGTATGAGATATATTTTTTTGCATATATATCTATTTTTTATTTTAGCTTATGGTGAGCTGGCTAGATTCGAATCCCCTATGGGGACTTCCTCGCTTTGCTCACGACGCTAGCGTGCCTTTGGCTCTCTATTTCTTCTTACTTTCCTATCCTTCCAAAAATAAAAATGATAGCTTTGCTATCATTCTTATTTTTGGCTGGGCTGGCTAGATTCGAACTAGCGCATGCGTGAGTCAAAGTCACGTGCCTTACCGCTTGGCTACAGCCCAATATATTTAATTTTATAAATGGGGTGGAAGATGGGACTCGAACCCACGATCTCCAGTGCCACAAACTGGCGCGTTAACCAGCTACGCCACATCCACCATTTGTGTTCTTTATCTTGTTATAAACACAATTATTATTTTACCCTATCTTTACCCCATTTGTCAACTATTTTCTTACATTTTTTTCTATATTTTCTATTAGTCCTTTTTAACTTAAAATAAATGCCCTAGAAAATGGTAATCTACCAATCTCTTAATTTTTAGTTTCTATTCTAAAATTTTTTATTTTTAAATTATTGTCCTAATGCACTAGGATCAATTCCCTATTGTTTGTACATCCAAGATGTATAATCAAAAGGTTCTAAAGTTTTTGGTAAACCATAATCTACACCAAATGTTTCTACCTTAAGTGATGTAATTTTAGGAGGATTGACTGGTGTACTAACCTCAGTATTTCCGCTTTCTTGTGCATCATCTGCTGCTTTTACTTCTATTTCTTCTATTTTATGCACAACATCTAAACCTTCTATTACTCTACCAAAAGGTGTATAATACCCATTTAATGAAGTCGTTGCCTTTGTTACAATAAAAAACTGTGAACTTCCTGAATTATAAGATTCTTCTGTTAAATTTGGAGAATACGAAGTATAATCACTTCTAGCCATTCCTATAATTCCTTCTTCAAATTTTAATTTATTATCAACACCATTAGAAATAAACTCACCTTTTATGGTATATTCTGTTTCATCTCCGTCATCTTTCAAATCCTTCGTAGTTGCTGAACCTTGTCCATTTCCTTGTTTATCTCCACCTTGTATCATAAAATCTTTTACAATTCTATGAAATGTTAATCCATCATAAAATCCTCTGTTAGCAAGTGCTGTAAAATTTGCAACTGTTTCTGGTGCTAATTCTGGATACAATTCAATTTTGATTGTTCCAAAATTTTCTACTTCTAAAGTTGCTATTGGATTTTTTACCTCCATCGTTGCTTTTTTATAATAACCATATCCTAATCCAGCTATTATTACTATTACCAAAATTAACGCAATTATCCATATTATATTTTTTGTTTTCATTTTTTCTTTCTCCTTTTTTATTTATTTTAGATTTTTCACAAAAAATGTAAAAAATTCTTTTATATTTTAGAATACAAATTGGTCTTGCATCCTTTTTAACGATTGCCTAATCGTTCTTGCTCTTACTTCTCCAATTCCTTCTACATCATCTAAACTTTCTATATCAGCTGCTAAAATATGTTGGAAGGATTTGAAGGAATCTACTAAGTTTTCTACAATATTAGCTGGCATTCTTGGTATTTTATCTAATATACGATAACCTTTTGTATAAACACCTACTTCATCATAATTATCGAAATTTTCATAACCTAGTAATCTTGCCATTGTATTTTCATTTGATAATTCTTCATATTCTAATAGTTCTAATTTTTCTAGTATTTTTTCTGGTGTTTTTTTCTTTTTTGTTGCTACCATATAGTCTTTTATAATTAATAACTCTTCTTTTTCTAAACCACCAATTAATTCTTCTAATTGCATGCCAACTAATCTTCCATCACTTCCTAGTTCGTAGATTTGTCGTTGTATTTCTTCTACAATTCTCATTACCATTTCAGCTCTTTGAATGGCTACTATTACATTTTCAAGTGTTACTATATCATTAAATTCATATTCATTCAATAGATTTAATTTATTATCAAATACTTTTTTGTATTTCTCTAATGTCTGTATTGCTTGATTAGCTTTATTTAATACTACATCTGTATCTTCTAATACATATCTATCATTCCCTTTAAATACCGTTATAATACTTCTTCTTTGTGAAATACTAATTACTAGTTCGCCTGTTTGCTTAGCAGCTCTTTCTGCTGTCCTATGTCTTGTCCCAGTTTCCAAAGTTGCTATTTCTCTTGCTGGTATTAGTTGAGCATTAGCATATAGAATTTTTTTCAAGTCTCCACTTAGTACAATAGCACCATCCATTTTGGCTAATTCATATAATTTAGCTGAAGTATAATCTTCATTAATGGTAAAGCCTCCATCTACTATTTCTTTTAAGATTTGACTATTATCTGTTATTAATAGTAAGGCACCTGTTTTTGCTCTTAGAATATTTTCTAGCCCATCTCTAATTGGTGTACCCGGAGCAATTAATTTTAGAATCTCTGTAATATTGTCTTCTTTTCCTTTTCTCAAAACTCTTTCTCCCCTTTGCCTAGACGTTTTTTAAGTTATCTTATTACTTTTTTCATTGCCTCGTTTACATTCTTGACACCTATTATATCTAATTTATACTTATCTTTCAAGTCTTTTTTGTTACTTTCTGGAATCATACATGATTGAAAGCCTAATCTTTGTGCTTCTTTTAGTCTTTTTTCAATTAAATTAATCCTTCTAACCTCTCCTGTTAAGCCAACTTCCCCCATTATTACCATATCTTTTGGAAGGGCAACATTTTTAAAACTAGAAGCTGTTGCCATTATAATTCCTAAATCAATGGAAGGTTCATTGATTCGTAATCCTCCTACTACATTCATATATACATCTTGCGAGCCCAACATGAATCCCACTTTTTTCTCTAAAACTGCAATTAGTAAGGCTAATCGATTATAATCAATTCCATTTGCTGTTCTTTTTGGATAACCAAAAATAGTTTGTGAAGTTAAAGCCTGTAACTCTACTAAAATCGGTCTTGTTCCTTCCATACTAGAAACAATACAAGAACCTGATGGATTGTCTTCTCTTTCTGAAATTAGTACATCAGAAGGATTCGTAATTTCACACATTCCTTCTTCTCTCATTTCAAACATACCAATCTCATTTGTTGAACCAAATCTGTTTTTTACACCTCTTAAAATTCGATACGAAAAATATCGCTCTCCTTCTAAGTATAAAACAGTATCTACCATATGTTCTAAAACTCTTGGTCCTGCAATATTTCCTTCTTTTGTAACATGACCAATAATAATGGTAGTAATGGCTCTAGACTTACATACTCTCATCACTTGAGATGTAATTTCTCTTACTTGACTAACACTTCCAGCAGCTGCTGAGAGTTCTTCTGAATACATGGTTTGAATGGAATCAATAATAACAAGTTTTGGATGATTATCCATAATGGCTTGATTTACTATATCAATATCTGTTTCGCCTAAAAACAAAATATCATCATTTTTAATTGCTAATCTATCTGCTCTCATTTTTATTTGTTCGGCTGACTCTTCACCCGAAACATACAACACTTTTCCTTCCCCTTGCACTTTATCACAAATTTGAAGAATTAAAGTAGATTTTCCAATTCCTGGTTCTCCTCCGCAATAAAACAAGTGAACCTTTTACTAAGCCTCCACCTAAAACATTGTCCAATTCACTAAAGCCAGTCGAGGTTCTTATTGTCTCTTTTGCTTCATAAGAACTTAATTTTTGTGGTATATTACTTTTTAAATCCGTTTGTCTGAAACTGCTGTTTTTACTTTCTACTATTTTTTGTTCAAAAAAACTATTCCAACTATTACATGATGGACATTTACCAAGCCATTTAGTTGACTCATTTCCGCATTCATTACAAACAAATATTGTTTTACTTTTTACCATATCTTTTGGGACAATTGGGGACGGTTCTTAATTGCTCCTTTTTGCATAGTCCTTAATTTCTTGCTAATATTTTTTCTAACCTATTTTTCTTTTTTAAGAATACACCTTCTTGTCCTTTTTCCCCCTTTCATTCATTTCTTATTACCTCTATCATTTTTCTACTAAAACCTGTTATTCTTGCAATTTGTAAACAAGAAACTCCTTTTATATTTTTCAATTTTCTTAAACAATCTTTTCGTTCTTTTATGTTATATTTGCTTACTTGTTGTATATTTTCTAATTGTAATATTTCTATTAAATATTTTGTTGCTTGCTCATCATTTAGTCTTTCTACCATTTCATATTCCATTAAATCTTTTATTTTATTTTCTTTTTTGTTTATTTTATGAAACTGTATAAAATTATTGATTGCCTCTTGTCTATCCTGCCCAAATAAGCTTAAAACTTGTTTTTCGTCTATTATTTTGTTTTCTTTGATAGATTCTTGATAACTACTCCACCTATATGTTTCCATTTCAGCAACTCCACTTTTACATGGATTTTGATGAATGTATCGACATACTGTTCTTAAATAACTTTGCGTTTCTATACTTTTACTCAAAAATCTATCTTGAAACAAATGACCTACTCTTTCATATTTCTTATTCCAATAAGATGAATAGCTTATGGTTAAGCTTTGTAATATTTTTGATAAATTTTCTTTTTTATCATATATTACTAAATGAACATGATTTGACATTAAACAATATGAATATATTTCATTTCTATATTTTTCTTTTGTTTGATACATTTCTTTTATAAATTTACTATAATCTTGTTTTTCTAAAAATATATCCTGCTTTGCATTACCTCTTACAATAATATGATATACCTTTGTGCTACTTTTTTGTCTTGCCTTTCGGGGCATTTTATCACCTTTGCCTTTCTTTTTTTGTAAACGCCCCCTACTTACTATAAAATGAATAAATCTGTTACCGTTCACTGAAAATAAATTAGATGATTCAAAGACAACAATAACAATATTGTTCGGATTTGAATGTGACCGAAATAGTTTTAGAAATATTTAAAATACAGGTGAAAGGGTCCTGTTTTCGGGTATTGTTCAGCTGTATTTTTAATATTTCTTAGCATCATGTAGGGTAACCGAAAATCCGAATCAATATTGTTATTGTTGTCTTTTGTAAGTTTGAATGGTGCTAGTAGTGAATTGTAACATAAATCTCCGATTTTTCCTATATAGCAAAAAAAGTATAGCATATTTTTATTTAATTTGCTATACCTTTTAATTAATTCACTAAAAATTTACAATTATCATCTACTCTGTAAAATTGAACTTTTTATTTGACGAAATTACTGACAAAATTACAATTATACATTGCTACTTAAAATATACTTTTAAGAAAAAACAGTTCTTACTCTATAAGATAAAAAGTAGCAATTAAGAACCGTCCCCAATTGTCCCTTTTTCTTTTATTTGCTTCTAAAAGAAACTTCTTGGAATAAGAAATCATGTACTTTTTCCCAAGTTATTTCTTGATGTAAAAATTCATTTATTTCGTTTTCTACTTTTTGTTCATATGGTGTTAATTCTACTTTTATTTCTCTGTTCCAATCTATATCTTGTAACCAAAATGTTTTGAATTTATTCCAAAATCCTACTTTTGTTGGCAAGTTACTGCCTGCTTGTCTAATGGTTCCTGCATTTTCTTGTATGGATTGTTTTTCGTTTTCTTCTAGTTCAACTCCTCCATATACACCTAATACATTTTTTACTTCTCCTAAATCTGCCATTTCTATTTCCTCCTTTGTATTTTTTGACTTTTATTGTTTTAGTTATACTATATAATTTTAGAATTAGCAAGTGTTTTAGGCGATTTTAATATTAAATGTTTGTTACGTATTTATTACGTTTTTGTTACGTTTTTTTATTTTTCTAGTAAGATATAATCCTTTAAACCTTCTATACATTTGGTCTTTATGATTTTATTTTCTAATTTTTCTTCCGATTTTATTTTTGCCAATAGATAATTTTTGGTATGTCCTTGATAATAGCCATTTTTTTCTTCTTCCCATAAAACTTCTACTTCTTTTCCTAGGTAGGTTTGATGGTATGTTTTTTGATTTTGGTCAGATAATTGGATTAATTTTTGACTTCTTTCTTCTTTTTGTTTGCCATCTATTTGTTCTTTCATTTGTGCGGCTTTTGTTCCTTTTCTTGGTGAGTATTTGAATATGTGCATTTTATAGAATTTTATTTGTTTTAAAAATTGATAGGTCGTTTCAAATTCTTCTTGATTTTCTCCTGGAAATCCAACTATGATATCGGTTGTTAAAATAACATCTTGATAGGCATTTCTTAAGTTTTCTACAATTTTTTTAAATTGTTCAATTGTATATCTTCTGTTCATTCTTTTTAAGGTTTCATTACAGCCACTTTGTAAAGATAAATGAAAATGATGACAGATTTTTTCGAGTTTTTCTAATCTTTTTATAAATTCTTCTGTGATTAATAATGGTTCAATCGATCCTAGTCGTATTCTTCTAATTCCTTCTATTTGATTGATTTCTTCTAATAAATCTATTAGTCGATATTCTTCTTTAAAGTCTTTTCCATATGAGGCTATATGAATTCCTGTTATGACCACTTCTTTGATTCCTTTTTGGGCAATCTTTTTGATTTCTGCTATTATATTTTTTGGTTTTCTACTTCTTACTCTTCCTCTTGCATAGGGAATAATACAATAGGAACAAAATCTATCACATCCATCTTGTATTTTTATGACTGCCCTTGTTTTTTCTGTATAAATTGTTTCTCCTAATTCTACATATTCTTTTTGTTTCATAATATCTTCTATTTTTTCAGGTTTATTATCTGCTTTGTTATGTTTTTCTTCTTTATATTTTTCAATGATTTCTATTATCTGTTTTTTCTCACTGTTTCCCAGTATTATATCAATTTCTTCTATTCTTTTTGCTTCTTCTTTGGCTACTTGTACATAACATCCACATGCTACTACTATTGCTTCATGGTTTTGTTCTTTTACTTTTCTTAACATTTGTCTTGATTTTCTGTCTGATATATTGGTTACTGTACAAGTATTTACAACATATATATCTGCTTTTTGACTAGGTTCTACTATTTCATATCCTTTTTGTAAAAATTGCTGTATCATGTTATTGGTTTCATACTGGTTTACTTTGCAACCTAGTGTGATAAATGCTACCTTTTGCATTTTTTGCTTCTCCTATTCTTTTTAGATTTACTTTTTTTCTAATTACTCCAAAGGAGCAAAAGGAATAGTTCCTTGTTGCTCCTTCTATTTTGTAAAAAAATCAATTTTTTTCTATTCAAGAAATATATTAATTGTTACAGTTCACTTAAATTTAATTTATATAAATCATCTATAAACTTTTGGATTGAAATAATAGGTCAGTGAATGGTAACTATTCATTATTAGCTAGCATTTGTATGATTTATTTTACTTTTCCTTCTAATGCATCTAAGTTATCTAATGCTTTTCCTGTTCCTAATGCTACACAAGATACGGTATCTTGTGCAATCATAACATTAATTCCTGTTTTTTCTTGTAAGAGTTTATCTAATCCATCTACTAAACATCCTCCACCTGTCATGTAAATTCCTTTGTCACTAATGTCTGCTGCTAATTCTGGTGGTGTTTTTTCTAAAACTGAATGAACGGAATCTACTATCATCATGGCTGGTTCTATTAAGGCTTCTAACATTTCACTAGAATATACGGTAATGGTTTTTGGTAAGCCTGTTACTAAGTCTCTTCCTCTTATATCCATTTCGGCATCTTGTATTTTTGGATAGACACATCCTATGTTGACTTTTAAGTCTTCTGCTGTTCTTTCTCCTATCATGATGTTATGTTTTTTCTTGATATATTTTACGATATATTCGTCAAATTTATCTCCTGCTACTTTTAGGGAAGTATTGACAACTGATCCGCCCAAGGATATGACAGCAATATCAGTTGTTCCTCCTCCAATGTCTACTACCATATTTCCACATGGTTTGGATATATCAATTCCTGCTCCAATTGCTGCTGCTATTGGTTCTTCAATTAGGTATACTTTTCTTGCTCCTGCTTGTGAGGCTGCATCAATTACTGCTTTTTTTTCTACTTCTGTTACTTGGGAAGGAATACATATCATAATTCTAGGGGCAAAAAGAAATTTTCCACATACTTTGTTTATAAAATGTTTTAACATTTTTTCGGTTACTGTATAATCAGATATAACCCCATCTCTTAGTGGTCTTGTTGCTACAATGTTTCCTGGTGTTCTTCCAAGCATTCTTCTAGCTTCTTGTCCAACTGCTAATACTTCTCCTGTGTTGTTGTCTACTGCTACAACAGATGGCTCTCTTAATACAATTCCTTTTCCTTTTACATAAGCTATTACTGTTGCTGTTCCTAAATCTATTCCAATATCTTGTCCCAACCCAAATTTAAACATTTCTATCTTCCCTTTCGGTTTATATTTCTTATTTATTACAAAATCGTTACAATTATATTACAAGTCTTATAATTTATCAAGGCTTTTGATTGAATTTTTTGATTTTTTGTATTATAATATTTTTGCAAAGTAAATTTTAATAATTAAAAGCTTTCATTTACGACACTGTTTGGCTAAGATAGTTTTTCAAAAAAAAGAAAGACAGTGAATTGAAAGTAAGTGAGTTAGAAATTCTTAATTCATTTTATGGAAAATGTTCAAACTTGTTTTGAAAGGGTGCCATAAAATGGATTTAGAATTTCTTCGAAATTTACTTGAACGAACTGTCTTTCTTTTTTTTGAAAAACTATCTTAGCCAAACAGGTATGAAAAACTACAACTTATTATAAAGTTACTTAAAAATATACTTATCATACTAGATTAAGGAGGATTTTATGAGTCATTTTCAATTCATTTCCAAAAATGAAACTGACACCAAAAAATTTGCTCAAGCATTTGCTAGTCAATTAGAAAAACAAGATATCATTATCCTTACTGGCGAATTAGGTTCTGGTAAAACAAAATTTACAGAAGGAATCTTAAGTTATTTTGGTTTAGAAAACGAAATTTCCAGTCCAACATTTACAATTGTCAACGAATATCAAAAAGACAACATAAACATCTATCATTTTGACGTTTATCGTTTAGAAGACTCTTCTGAATTTTACGAAATTGGTGGAGAAGAATACTTTGAAAACGGAATCTGCCTAATTGAATGGGGCGAACTAATAGAAGATGCCATACCAAACAATCATCTTCAAATCACTTTTAACAAAGACGAAATAAATGAAAATACAAGAATTTTAGCCATAAAAACTAATTCTAAAAAATGGGAGGATTATTTTGAAAATTTTAAGTATTGATACAGCCAGTAATATCTGTGGCGTTTCTATTTTAGAAGAAAACCAATTAATTTGTAACCTTGATAAAAACACTATAAGAACACATTCAGAAAATTTAATGCCTATGATTGAAAAAGCTTTTATACAATCTAACTTAAATTTAAAAAACATAGACTTACTAGTATGTGATAAAGGTCCTGGTTCCTTTACTGGAATTCGTATAGGAATTGCTACCGTAAAAGCCTTTTGCGATAGTTTAGCCATTCCTTGTGTGGGAGTTAGTTCTTTAGAGGCTTTGGCTTACTCGATAAAAAAAGAAGGATTTATCGCAAGTCTTTTAGATTGCAAAAATGATAATTGCTATTTCGCTTTATATGAACTTAAAAATTCCCAATACGTAGAAATTTTAAAACCATCTGCCGATACAATTGAAAATGCTATAAAACTAATTCAAAAAAATACTTCTTCTAGTAATCAAATGATTACTTTTGTTGGTGATGGAGTTGTTGTTTATAAAGAGCAAATTTTTGATAAATTTGAGAAAGACTGTATTTTAGCACCTTCTCAAAATAATAATCTAAACTCTTATTATTTAGGATTAGCTGGTTTGCACAAATGGCAAACCAATCAATTAGAAGATATTTTACCTCTTTACTTAAAAAAACCTCAAGCCCAAAGACAATTAGAAGAAAAATTAAAAGACATCGAAATCACACCTATGACACAAACAGATTTGGATGAGATCTCTAGTATTTTCACTTCCGAATTTGATGAATTTTGGAGCGTTTCTACTTTAAAAGATGAGTTGAATTCTAAAAACTCTAACTATCTAGTTGCTAAATTTAATCAAAATATTGTAGGATTTGCTGGTATTAAAGTGATGGTAGATGAAACTGATATTATGAATATTGCTGTTCGAAAAGATTTTAGAAATCAAGGAATCGGATCTTTATTACTTAGAAAATTAATTGCTTTATCAAAAGAAAAAAATTCAACTTGTATTACTTTGGAAGTTATGGAAGAAAATTATTCTGCTATACATCTATACAAAAACTTTGGATTTAAACAAGTTGGTATTAGAAAAAATTATTATCAAGATAAAAATGGCTTGATTATGATCAAAAATTTAACATGATGTGCATTTGACAATAAGCATTTAACATTGTGTATTTTAATTTTTAATAAATTAAAAAATTAACTATAATTAAATTTTAGCATAAGAGAAACAAAAAGATACAACTTTAAAAAAATATATCGTTTTTGCTTGCTTTTCATATAAAACAATAATATAATAAATTATAAAAAAATTGAAACACTAGTTAGTAAGTTGCAGAAATAAAGGGAGAAAAATATATGAGAATATTTAATAAAAAGAAAAATGATATCATAAAAAGTGAAAATATATATATAGGAAGAGATAGTGTTTGCATGGCAGATGATGTAACAGCACCTAATATGTCATCTTTTATACTTACAGATAATTTAGAAATATTTAAAAATAATATTTGTAAATGTCTTCCTTATATAGCAGCAGATGAAATTTTTATATGGAATGGTTCTAAAGGCTTTTTTGAACAAAGATCAAAGAATCCTAATGATATTTGTGTACACAAGAATAAAGACTCTACACCATTATTTTCTATAACTATAAATATGCAACATCATAATGTGCTTGATTTTCAAATCAAAGATAATTGGTATGAAATAATTAAAGAATATCCATATTTATTTTTGGTTTTGGAGAAACACTTTTAAATAAACAGTAAAAATAATATATTGAGGAGATTGTAATGAATATTTTTAAAAAGAAAAAAGAAGAAATAAAGGAACTAATTGATTATGAAGGAAATGATGGTTGCATGGCAACAAATATGATTACAATAGAAGGATGGAAAGTTGGATATATGTATAGAGATGAACCTAGTACAGTCTTTCCAGATAGCGGGTGGAGATTTTTTAAAGGTGATGAAGATGAAAAATATAGTAACAATTCAAATAATTATAAAATTTATAAATTGAATACTATTTGTAATTATGATGAATCTATTATTCCCTATTTAGATATGCCAGTTGGAACTCATCTTATAAAAACAAAGAACAATAAATTTATTATAGATGATGGTAATCAAGAAATATTTATGACAAAATAAAATTACCATAAATATGGCAAAAGCAAATACGTAGACCTTCTTCGTATTTGCTTTTTATCTACCTAGTCATACCATTCTAATTCCCAATCTGCAAGAATTACAGTATCACCTTCACATACTCCCATTTCTTTTAACTTTTGTTCAATCCCCATATTCTTCAAGCTTTTTTGTAAGTAATACATCGATTCATTATCTTCAATATTGACTCTTCCCATAAGTCTTTCAATGGCTCTACCTGATACAATAAATACACCATCTTCTTCTTTTATTGTCCATTGATCTTGTCTTTCTTCTAGTGTATACACAACTTTATCTTCTATATCAATTAGTTCTTCTTTTGGCAATGTTTTTAAGATATCTGCTACATGGTCAATTAATTCTTGGACTCCTTGCGAAGTTGCTGCCGATATTTTATAGATTTCTAATTTTTCTTTTTGGGCTAAGTCTTCGACCTCTTTTAACAACGTTTCATCTTGTACGATATCTACTTTATTTGCCACAATTATTTGTTTACGAGAAGCCAATTTCTCACTATATTTTTTTAGTTCTTTTTGAATAGCATAATAATCTTCTACTGGATTTCTTCCCTCTTGACCTGATATATCTAAAAAATGTAATAATAATCTAGTTCTTTCAACATGTCTTAAAAATTGAATACCAAGCCCTACTCCTTCACTTGCTCCTTCAATAATTCCGTGGAATATCAGCTATGACAAAACCATCTCCATTTTTAGTTTTTACTACGCCTAAGTTTGGTTCTAAAGTTGTAAAATGATAGTTGGCAATTTTGGGTTTGGCATCTGTTACAGCCTTTAAAAAGGTAGATTTTCCTACATTTGGAAAACCTAATAATCCTACATCTGCTAATAGTTTTAGTTCTAATATAATTTCTTTTTCTTCGCCTTTTTCTCCATCCTCTGCAAAACGTGGTGCTTGCCTAGTAGATGTTTTGAAATGTGAATTTCCTCGACCTCCTCGACCTCCTTTTAATACCAGTTCTGTTTGGTTTGGCTCTGATAAATCTGCTACTATTTTTCCTGTTTTAGCATCTTTTATTACAGTTCCAATTGGTACTTTGATATATAAATCTTCTCCATATTTTCCATTGCAATGACTGCCACTTCCATTTTCTCCATTCACGGCTTTAAATTTTCTATTGTATCGAAAGTCAATTAAAGTATTTCTATCTTTGTCAACTTGAAAATAGATATTTCCTCCATTTCCTCCATCTCCTCCATCAGGTCCGACCAGCCGCTACATATTTTTCTCTACGAAACGTTACTGCTCCATTTCCTCCATCTCCTGATTTTATAATTATTTTTGTGTAATCTGTAAACATATTTTTCTTCTCTTTCTATCTTTTTTATTTAATAATATTATTTTCCCACACTATTATTTCTTATGTGTAAATTGGGAATTTTAATTAATAATCATTTCCCTATCAAATATAAATTTAGTAACAAGTTATTTTTCTTTTCTATCTGAATTGTTTCCTACCTCTAATTTTCAAAGTAGTCTAATTTCATAGCTTGTTTTACTTTTTTCATAGTTTGTTTGGCTATTTGTCTTGCTTTTTTGGTTCCTTCTATTAGGATTTTATCTACTTCTTCTAGATGTGCTTCATAATAAGCTCTTTTTTCTCTAATTGGTCGTAATTCTTCTACTATGTTTTTGGCTAATTGTTTCTTGCAGGCTACACAGCCACGTTTTCCTGCTTTACATTCTTCACATACTGCTTTCATTTCTTCTTGGCTACTAAATAAATTATGATAATAGGCTACCATACATATATTAGGATTTCCTAAGTCATCTTTTTTTATACGATTTGGATCAGTTACAGCACTCATTACTTTTTTGGTAATTTCTTCTTCACTATCTGATAAATAGATAGCATTTCCTAATGATTTTCCCATTTTTTCATTTCCGTCTAATCCTTTTATCCTTTTTCCACTTGATAATACTGCTTCTGGTTCAATCAATACTTCTCCATAGATACTATTAAATTTTCTTACAATTTCTCTACATTGTTCTATTAATGGTAATTGATCTTCTCCTACTGGTATTATTTTTCCTTCAAAAGCTGTAATATCTGCTGCTTGACTTACTGGATAACCTAAAAATCCATAAGTTACGCTTTCTCCAAATATTTCTTTTTTTTGTGCAATTTCTGTTTTTACAGTTGGATTTCTTTCTAATCGTGCTATGGTTACTAAGTTTGAATAATATACTGTTAACTCTGCAACTTCTGGTATCATAGATTGAATATAAATTGTAGTCTTATTAGGGTCAATTCCAACTGATAGATAATCGATTGCTACTTCTCTTACATTTTTTCTTACTTTCTCAGGATTGTTAAAGTTATCTGTTAATGCTTGCACATCTGCAATTAGTATGTATGGTTCATATTCTCCACTTTCTTGTAATTCTACTCTCTTTTTTAAGGAACCAAAGTAATGTCCTATATGTAATTTTCCAGTCGGTCTATCTCCTGTTAGGATTCTTTTTTTCTCCATGCTCATTTCCTCTCCTTTGTTTTGAACGTTTTTCTATGTTTTTTATTTTACCATATTTTTTTTGTTTTGTATACCATCATAGATTGAAAAAATATTAGTACTACCTAAAAAACGAATTTAAGAATTTCTAAGCGATGGCAATTGCAAAGAAATTCTAGAAATTCCCATATTTATCTTGCATGGAAACTCCTCCTTACTTTAAGAAAACTTTCCTACAATATAAAAAAAGCTAATATACAATTGTATATT
>JAAWGB010000071.1 GCA_022795075.1 Clostridia bacterium
ATTTTAAATATTTCTAAAGCTATTTCGGTCACATTCAAATCCGAACAATATTGTTATTCTAGTCTTTTGTAATTTTAAATGTTGTTGGTGAACTGTAACTACTTTTAAAAAAAGAAAAAAGATTAATCTCTTGCTATTTCAAATAGAAAATGCTTTACATCTAATCTTTTTTCTTTTTCGCCATTTATGATAATATTTTAAAATTAAAAATATCTTTTTAATAATCCTTCAAATCCTCTTCCATGTCTTGCTTCATCTTTACACATTTCATGAACTGTATCATGAATTGCATCATAGCCTAATTCTTTGGCTCTTGTTGCTAATTCTTTTTTTCCTTTGCAAGCACCACATTCTGCTTCAGCTCTTAATGATACATTTTTCTTTGTATCTGGATAAACTACTTCTCCTAATAATTCTGCAAATTTAGCAGCATGTTCTGCTTCTTCCCAAGCATATCTTTTAAATGCTTCAGCAATTTCTGGATAACCTTCCCTATCAGCTTGTCTACTCATGGCTAAGTACATTCCTACTTCTGTACATTCTCCCATAAAGTTATCTTTTAAACCTTTTACTACTTCTTCATCTAATCCTTGTGCTACGCCTATTTGATGTTCATCTACATAAGAATTAACTCCTGCTTCTTGATTTTTTTCTTCAAATTTATCTTTTCCTGCTCCACATTGTGGACATCTTTCAGGTGCCTCTTCTCCAAAATGAATATAACCACATATTTTACATACATATGCTTTCATACTATTACCTCCTTTTTTCTTCTATGATTATATAAATTTTTTCTATTTTGTCAATATTTTTCACAAAAAAAACATAAAAATATAAAAATTACTTTTATTTTTTGTCTTTTTATGATACAATGCAAAAGATTAAAAAAGATTTGTCAAAAGATGAAATGGAGGAAAAAATTATGGAATTAAATAGATGTAGTAGATGTGGAAATTTTTATGTAGCCGAAGGCACTGTATGCCCTAAATGTAGTGCAAAAGATGGTTTTGAATTTTCGACTTTTAAATCTTATGTAGAAGAAAATGGTTTTGAAAATTCGTTAAATACTATCTCTAATGATACTGGTATTTCTGTTAAAAATCTAAATCGTTTTGTAGGTTATCCAGAATTTCAAAGCTATCAAAAAGAATTAAATAGTATGGAAGAATTAAAAAATGCAATTAATGAAATTAACAATAACTAAAATTTAGGAATTCAAAAATTCCCCTATTCAATAAAAGAAAGGTTCGATAAAAATGAAAAATGTTTTTAATCTATTAGAAGAACGTGGCTATATTGAACAATTAACTCATCCAAAAGAAATCAAAGAACTATTTGGCAAAGAATCTGTTCCTTTTTATATTGGAATTGACCCAACAGCAGATAGTTTACATGTTGGTCATTTTGTATCTTTAATGGTTGCTAGCCATATGCAAAAATGCGGTCATAAACCAATTATTTTAGTTGGAGGTGGTACAGCTACAATTGGTGATCCTTCTGGTAAAACAGATATGCGAAAGATGCTTTCTCGTGAAGAACTTGATTACAATGTAGGCTGTATCCGAAAACAAATAGAAAAGTTTGTTAGTTTTGAAGGTTCAAATGCTGCTATCATTGTTAACAATGCCGATTGGCTATTAGATTTAAAATTTGTTGACTTTGTTCGTGAAATTGGAAGTTTATTTTCTGTTAATAGAATGCTTGCTGCTGAATGCTATAAACAAAGAATGGAAACTGGCTTAACTTTTTTTGAAATGAGTTACATGTTAATGCAATCTTATGACTTTTTATACTTATATAATAAATATGGCTGTAAACTTCAAATGGGAGGAAATGATCAATGGTCCAATATCATAGGTGGTGTTGAACTCATTCGAAAAATTGGAAAAGATGACTCTTTTGGTTTAACCTTTAAACTTCTAACCACAAAAGAAGGTAAAAAAATGGGTAAAACCGAAAAAGGTGCTTTATGGTTAGATCCTACTAAAACTTCTCCTTATGATTTTTATCAATATTGGAGAAATGTTGAAGATGGAAGTGTTGAAAATGTATTTAAAATGCTTACTTTTTTACCAATGGAACAAATAAAAGAATTAACATCTTATCAAGATGAAAGAATAAATGAAGCCAAAAAAATATTAGCTTATGAAATCACCAAACTTGTTCATGGAGAAGAAGAAGCAAAAAAAGCCCAAGAAGCTTCTAATGCCCTATTTAATGGTCAAGGTAGTTTAGACAATATGCCAACCATAAAATTAGAAAATCCTTGTTCATCTATTTTAGATGTTATTGTTTTAACTGGTATTGCTCCTTCTAAAGGTCAAGCTAGAACATTAATTACACAAGGTGGTATTTCTTTAAATGATGAAAAAATTTCAGATGTCAATTATGTACTTTCTGATAAAGATTTCACAGATGGATTTGCCATTTTGAAAAAAGGAAAAAAAGTATTTTATAAAGTAGAAAAATAAAAAAGGTGGAGCATACACCAACTAATTTAGTTCATGCTCCAACCTTTTTTATTTAGTCTTACTTTGCACAATTAAAAAAAATAGCCTCTTTCATTGTTTCATCTCAAAAGGTATTTATCTACTTTTTTCTACAATTTCAACAATATCAGCAATATATTCACCAATTACAGGAATATTTAAAGTAACCATTTTTTGAAGTAGCATTACTAATATTGCTGAAATAATTGTAACACCAATACCAATTCCCACTCCCCTAAAAATACCTGCTAGTAAATTTCTTTTAATAATTTCTTTTTTACTTCCTAGTAAATATGCCCATTCTATATAATTTCCTTCTTGTAATGTATGACTTAAACTCTCTACTGATTTTTCTAACACATTTACTTTTTTCTTTTTTAACCACATAAAAAATCCACCTTTTTATTAGAGTGGATTTTTTTGTTTTGATTTATTCTTATTTTTAAGGATTTGTAATATTTGTGTCATTTGAAATATTTGAAGTCATATTCGTTATAACATTTGTTGAACCATTTGTATTTACTTGATTAGTTGTTTTATTTAGTTCCTCCTTTTTCTTATCTTCTTCTTTTTTTACTGTTTCTAACGAAGTAATTAAATCTTGTAATCTCTTTACATCTTTACCCATCATTTCCCAGTCATTGTTAGCATTTGACTGAGTTAAATTTTTATTTGCTTTAATAATGGCTTCCATTAATCCTTCTATGTCATCTGTATTTTCTACTTCAATATCAACTGCATAGGTAGAAAGTAAATTTTCTAAAGCTTTATTTAAATTATCTCCCATTGCTACTTTATTGCCAGAGGCAACAATTACTTTTTTTAGAACAGGCACATCTGATTCATTTAACATCGTTTGATAAATTGGTTCTACATATAATAAGGTATTATCAATTGGAACAATTATCATTTGTTTGGTCAATTTTGTTCCTGTTGTATTTAATGATTCTAATTCAGTTGCAATTAACTCATCTTCTTCTATTTGTTTGTCCAATTGCATAGGTCCTACCATGTTACTATCTGCTGAAAATTTATATAATTTTAATTGATTATTCCCCCCTTGTGTACTTCCTACCAAATAAGAAATCAAATTTTGTTTTTCATCTGGTGTATAGATTTGAACCAATCCAAATTGTTCTCCTTCAGATGTTTTTACCATAGTATAATATGGTTTCATATAAATTCCTGTTGATTTAGTAGATTTTACATTGTTATATTTAGCAATATCCCATAAATCATCTGCTCGATATAATACATCTGGTTTAACATTATGATAAATTTTCAAAATTTCAGCTTGCACATTGTATAGAAATTCTGGATAAACAAAATGACTTGTTATATCTTCTGGAATCGATTCATCTAAATCGACAAATAAAGTATCATAAATGTTTCTATATGCCATAGCAATTGGATCGGTTCGATCTGTTAGATAATAAGATATGGTACCATCATAACTATCGACAATTACTTTAACAGAATTTCTAATATAGTTAATATTTTCTTTAATTCCATCATGTTCAATTGATGTATATTGTGCATATGGATAATTACTCGATACTGTATAAGCATCAATTACCCATACGATTTTTCCTTCTTTTGTTACAACTGTATAAGGATTTTCATCATAAATTAAATATGGTAAAGCCTTTTTGGCTCTTTTTATAACATTTCGATTGACTAATATTTTACTATCACCTGTTATTTGGTTTGAAAAGGCTAAATTAAAATCACCTTTCGTAATACTTAAAATAAGTCTATCTAAAAATCCTAGTTGTAAGCCTGCCTCTCCTTCATAATTGGAAGTATAGTCTGTTCCATTTTCATCTGTATAATCATATTCTTGTTTATTTTTTGCATTGGTAGCAATCATTCCATTGGTTTCTAATCCAAAATACATACGTGGTTGTTCTATCTTTATTTTCTCATCTTTTCCTGAAACCTCTTTTTGTATGTATTGCACATTTCCAGTTTGTGTTGCATCTGTTGCTGATGCTATAATTTCTCCCATTCCATGTGTATATTCATAAGTTTTATTGTTATACGTTCTGCCTAAATTAGCTATTTCTCTTGGTGCAACATAAACTACTTGGTCTTTTCCATTTACTTTATATTTTGCCAAATTGGCATTTCGATAAGAAAAATATCCTGTTTTTGTTTGACTATCTTCTAATGTTTTTAATACTGCTTCTTGACTAATAATTGGTATATTATTAATTACATTATTATTTTTTTCTACTTCTGTATTGGTAATTGTTCCTGAGTGCTGAAGATTTTTTTCTTCTATATTAATCTGATAAGCATTTTTTGTATTTTTAATGTTCTGTGCTATATATTCTTTTTCTTTATCTAATTCATTAGAACTTACAAATACTAAATCAAATATCATCATTATGATAAACAATACTACTAAATAGCTTGGTATAACTGCCAAATTTTTCAATACTTTACTAGTCCTTCCTTCTTTAAAGTATTTTAAAGCTCTATAGGCAAATACTACTATTACTATTGCAAATATAATATATCCCCACAATTTCACAGTTGTTTCTGTCATTCCTGCTCCAACAATATCAATATCATCATTGATTGTTAGCAATTTTCCAAATACCATATTTTGTGTATTTAATAATGTCATGATAGCAATTCCAATAATAACCATTAAAATGTTTCTTGTTAATTTTTTCATAAATAAACTTTGCTTTAACATTTTTCCGTCAATGCCATCAAAAAATCGATTAAATATAATCACATAATATAATGCCATATAAATTGATAAACCAACAAACAATACAGTAAAATATAATGCAAATGCCTCCATAACTGGTTTTTGGAATAAATAATAGGCAATGTCTAAATTGAAAATGGTATCTTGTATGCCAAAAGCTGTACTATTTAAAATTAGCATAATTTTTTGCATGAATATATTGGATACTACAATACTAACAATCGCTGATATAACTAAGGATAATGACTTATTTAGTAGTTTTGGCATTGGTTTATTCTCTTTTTCAAAAAATGGTTTTAATCCTTTTTTGATTCCTTTATTGGTAAAATAAATAATAAAATATAAAATTACAAAATTAATGGCCATTATGGCATATCTATAAATCATATTGGTATAAAAAATATCAATGTATTGCTTTCCTAATTCTTTGTATTCTAAATAATTTCCTCTTAATTGTACATAACTAATACATCCAAATAAAATGATAAATGCTATAACTAATATCATTCTTGTTTTATTTTTTTCTTTTTTATTTCTATTTCTAGTTTCTTTCGTATTGGCTGTGTCCATTATGGTTTCTTGTTTTTGATTTTCTTCCACAAAATCTCCTCCTTTTTTCTATCTATAAGTTCCATTAAATTTTATACTTCTGTATGAAAATAATTACTATATAATAGCTTTTACAAAATCACTAGAATTAAAAATTTCCATATCATCTATTTGTTCTCCTACGCCTATAAATTTTACAGGAATTTTATTTTCTTCCACAATTCCTATTACAACGCCACCTTTTGCTGTTCCATCTAATTTTGTTAATACTAAACCTGTTATATCTGCTTCTTCTTTAAATGCTTTTACTTGTGAGATAGCATTTTGCCCAGTTGTTCCATCTATTACTAACAATACTTCTTTATTGGCTCCTTGCATTTCTCTATCAATTACTTTTTGAATTTTATTGAGTTCATCCATTAAGTATTTTTTATTGTGTAATCTTCCTGCTGTATCTACTATTAAGATATCTGCTTGTTTTTCTTTTGTTATTTTTATAGCATCATAAACCACAGAGGCAGGATCTACACCTTCTTCTCTTTTTACAATATCTGCCCCTGCTTTTTTTGCCCAAATTTCTAATTGTTCTACTGCTGCTGCACGAAAAGTGTCTGCTGCTGCTACTACTACTTTTTTGCCATCTTTTGCTAAACGATTGGCCATTTTTCCAATTGATGTTGTTTTTCCTACTCCATTTACTCCAACTACTAAAATTACAGATGGTTTTGTTTCTAAATGTAAATTTACATCTGTTATGTCTAATATTTTTTGCATTTCTTCTCTTAATAGTTTTTTTACTTCTTCCTCTTCTTGTATTTTTTCTTTTTTGATTCTGTTTCTTAAATTTTCTATGATTTTTATAGATGTTTCTATTCCTATGTCTGACATAATTAGTATTTCTTCTAATTCATCTAAAAATTCTTCGTCTACTTTTTTAAAACTTTTGAATACATTGTTTATTTTTTCATCAAATGAATTTTTTGTTTTGTTCATTCCTTGTTTTAATTTGTCAAAAAATCCCATGGCTTTTTCTCCTTATTGTTGTTTATTTTTATTTTTTCTTATTGTATCACATACTGGCTTTTTTTTCCATAGTTTTAGGGATTTTTTTTGCTTTACTTCAAACAATTTATGGATGATTCTTAGAGGAAAGTCAAAAATAATGTATAGGTTTAAAATAGATATGTCACACCCAATATTAGAAAAAATATTGAAAGAAGCACCAAAAAATGATAAATTTTAAGTGACCAAACTTAAATATA
>JAAWGB010000072.1 GCA_022795075.1 Clostridia bacterium
GTTCATATATTCTTTTGCCTATCTTAACAATTTATTTACATACCAAAAATAAATTGTTAAGCTCTTTTTGTTTCTGTATAAATAGAGAGGGCAGAAAATTATTTATATACAACAAAAAGACCATAAGCGATATACCAATACTCTATTTACCTACTACGAATACAAATTTAATAAGCTCAAACAAAATTTGAGTTTTAAATATGTACTCATTTTTTAGTGTGTATGTAAATAGAATATTGAATTTTGCACTTATGGCTTTCTAATTACTTATAAATACTGGACAAGTTTACTATTATTCTAAAATTTTTCACACTTTCTAATAACCAGCTCGCAATCCTATATGCGACTCGTTTTCGCCTGGCATCTGAGGAATTGTAAAATTCCAGAGAAGACATCAATATTCTTGTATTCATAACTGAATACACATAATATATATCACAAATTTAGCAAAAAATCAACAAAATAGTGCTAATTTAATTGAAAAAAGTTAATATTGTTGATATAATTGACACATAATTAAAAGAATTGGAGGAAATGAATGAAAGAACAAATTAGCCTTGAACAAATTTGTAAATTTTATGAAGAATATAATAAAAATAGGAATAATAAGATTATAGAAAATTCAATTACAAAAAATGGATTAGAAAATACTTGTATAGATAGACAAGTTATAATGGAAAATCAACCTATTTTTAATATTGAGTTACCAGAATGTAAGAGATATGACCAAAAAGATAGCTATAAATGTTGGATATATGCAGGTATTAATGTTATCAAACATAATATAGCACAAAATTTAGATATAGATATAATGAAATTAGAATTATCAAACAATTATATTGCTTTTTTCGATAAGTTAGAAAAATCTAATAATGCTTATGAAAATATAATAGAATTAGAAAATACAAGCTTAGATTATATACATAAAGAAAAGATAATAAAATTTTGTGTATCAGAAGGTGGATATTGGCAATGGTTTGTTGCTATTATTAACAAATATGGAATTGTACCAATGCCTTTTATGTCAGATGCTGTTGAAAGTACTAATTATCAAAAAGTAAGTGAGATATTTGCTGAAAAAGTAAAAAAAGATATTAATTACTTGTTAGAATTAAAAAATAAAAATGAAAGTACAGAAAAATTAAGAGAAGAAAAAGAACGATTTTTACAAGAAAACTATAATTTGTTATCTAAAATACTTGGAGAACCAATATTTAAATTTGATTATGAGTATAAAGATAAAGACAATAATTATATGATATATAAGAATATGACACCAATTGATTTTAAAAATAGATTTTTAACATTAAATTTGAACAATTTTGTATCAATAGGAAATTTTCCAATGTATAACAAGGAATATTACAAAGTATATTCTAAGAAGTATTTAGGAAATATATATAAAAGCAGTTATGCAAATTTTTTAAATCTACCAATTGAAGACTTAAAACAATTAACTATTAAGCAATTAAAAGATGGTATTCCAGTTTGGATGGGAGCTCATATCCTAAAATTGCGAGATAAAAAATCTGGAATATTAGATATAAGATTATATAATTATAAAGAAATATTAAATTTTAAACCTTTGACCAAAAAAGAATCACTAGATTTACATGATATTGAAATGCACCATGCAATGACATTTTGTGGAGTACATTTAGTAGAAAATAAACCTATAAGATGGAAAGTAGAAGATAGCTATGGAGATAAAGAAAAAGAAAATGGCTATTATATAATGAATGATAACTTTTTCAATGAATTTGTTTTAAATGTAATTATAGATAAAAAATATTTATCTAAAGAACAATTAGAATTATTAGCGCAAGAGCCAATTGAAATTGAAGTAGATGAGCCATTTTAAAATAAGATATAGTTTGGAGGAAAGATAATGAGTGAAATCACTGAAAAAATAAAACAAGAATTATTGGTAAGATGCGAAAAATCAAAAGAAAAAGATGGGTATGACTTTTGGAATGAACATATAAAATATGTACTTGAAAATGCAGTAAAATTAGCAAAAGAATATGGAGCAGATGTTGAAATAGTAGAGTTAGGAGCATTATTACATGATATAGCGATGCCATCAGAATATGGAGAAAGAGAGCAACACAATGTCTATGGAGCAGAAATTGCAGAGCAATTACTAACAGAACTAGATTATCCAAAAGAAAAGATAGAACATGTTAAAAATTGTGTATTAAATCATAGAGGTAGTAAAGATAGACCACGAAACACAATAGAAGAACAATGTGTAGCAGATGCAGATGTAATAGCTCATTTTGATTGCATACCATCATTATTTTCTCTAGTTTATAAAGAAATGAATTTATCTATATCAGATGGAAAAGAATATGTTAGAAAAAAATTAGAAAGAGATTATAATAAACTAAGTGAAAGAACTAGAAAAATATTAGAAGATAGATATAAAAATATAATAGATGTATTATTTGTTAATTAAAATTTAAATGAAGAAAGTAGGTAAATAATGGATTTAGAAAAAGTAGATAATAATTCCATGGTTATTAAATATCAAAACACAGATAATGTATTAAAAGATGTGTGCTCTATTATTGAATCAGCGAGAGATTATGCTTATCAATCAGTAAATATCTCATTAGTAGAAAGAAACTGGTTTATTGGTTATAGAATAGCAGAAGAAGAATTAAAAGGCGAAAATAGAGCAAATTATGGTACAGAAATAATTAAGAAGTTATCTAAAGAATTAAAGGAAGAGTATGGAAAAGGTTTTGATGCTAGAAATTTATATTATTGTTTAAAATTTTATAAAATGTTTCCAAACATTTTGAACACAGTGTGTGCAAAATCTAATATATTACTTTCGTGGAGTCATTATAGGACTTTATTACAAGTAGAAGATGAAAAAGCAAGAGAATGGTATGAAAAAGAAACACTAGAGCAAACTTGGAATGTAAGAACACTACAAAGAAATGTTTCATCTCAGTATTATTATAGATTATTAAAATCTCAAGCTAAAGAGCCCATAATACAAGAAATGAAAGAGAAAAATAAAGAACATTATTTAATGAACAAACTAGAATTTATAAAGAATCCAGTAATAGCAGAATTTTTAGGATTTTCATTAGATGATAATTATACAGAAACAGAATTGGAAACAAGCATAATAAATAATTTACAAAAATTTTTAATGGAACTTCGGAAAAGGTTATGCTTTTGTAGAAAGACAACAGCATATTCGTACAGAAAAGGGAGACTACTTCATTGATTTAGTATTCTATAACTATATTTTAAAATGTTTTGTATTGATAGATTTAAAAACTACTCAAGTAACACATCAAGACATAGGTCAAATGGATATGTATGTAAGAATGTATGATGAACTAAAAAAGGCTAAAGATGATAATCCAACAATAGGTATTTTGCTTTGTTCTGACACAGATGCAGATGTAGCAAGATATTCAGTTTTACAAGGAAATGAACAACTATTTGCAACAAAATATAAAACATATTTACCAACAGAAGAAGAACTAAAAGCTGAAATTGAAAGTCAAAAAGCAATATTTGAAATACAACAACAAGAAAAAAACGAAAATAATGAGAAATAGAACAATCAATAATTTAATATATAAAGGGAGATTTGAAATAATGATTAAACTAAGAAAAGTTGAGATTAACAAATATAAAAGTTTTTTAGAAAAGCAAGAAATAGATATTGAAGATGGAGTAACTCGAGTAGTAGGAAAGAATGAATCAGGAAAAACAGCTTTATTGGAAGCAATGGCAAAATTTAATTACTTTGACTCTGATGATGATTCTTTTAATTTTAATAGTACTAATGATTATCCAAGAGGCTTATTAAAAAAATATCAACAAGAGTATCCAAATGATGATTTTGCAGTCATAAGTTGCACTTTTGAAATATCTGATGAATTGTTAAAACAAATTTCAGATGATATTGGTAAAGGTGTTTATACGGATAAAACTATACAGATTGCTAAAAAATATAATAATGGAATGACATATACTATTTCAGCTGATTGTAAAAAATTTATTGAAAATTTTTTACAGAAATATACATTAGAAACAGCATTAAAGGAAAGCCTACTGGAATGTAATTCTGTAAAAGAATTAGCAAATAAATTAAATGAAAATGAGGAACTTCAAACGATATACAATGAATTAAAGGAAAAATATATTGATAAATCATTTGAAACTTTTAGTGATGTGGTAACAGGATATATAGCTAAAACATATATTAAGCCAAATCTTCCTCAATTTCTATATTTTGATGAATACTATGCTTTACCAGGAACTATTAATTTAAATAAATTTGCTAATGGACAAGTAGATGATACATTTTCTAAAGAGCAACAAGATATTACTAAAGCTCTTTTTGAATTATCAAATATTGATATATCAAAAGTTATGAATTCCGATGATTATGAAGACTTTATTGCAGAATTAGAAGCAACCTCTAACAATATAACTGATAAATTACTCGAATACTGGAATACTAATCAAAATTTAGAAATAAAATTTGAAATTCAGACAAAAGAAGATACTTCTAATAGAACATTAGAAAAATTTTTACAAATAAGAATTAGAAATACAAAGCATAGGGTAACATTACCACTAAAAAATAGAAGTAAAGGTTTTATATGGTTCTTTTCATTTTTAGTTTGGTTTAGCAAAGTTCAAGAAAAAGAAAATCTGATAATACTTTTAGACGAGCCAGGGTTAAATTTACATGCAGAAGCTCAATCTGATTTGTTAGAGTATATTGATAAAGAATTATTACAAAAATATCAAGTTATATATACTACACATTCACCTTTTATGATAGAATCTGATAAATTAGATGAAGTGAGAACAGTATATGATTCAAATAACTCTAAAATTGGAAGTGTAATATCTAATGCACTAGAGGAAAAAGATCAAGGAACATTATTTCCTTTACAAGCAGCACTTGGATATAATTTAGCTCAAAATTTGTACATATCCGATAAAAACTTACTTGTAGAAGGCGTTGCAGATTTAATGTACTTAACAGTTATATCTGGAATTTTAAATTTGAATGGTAAAGTTGGTTTAAGTGATGATGTTACAATTGTACCAGTAGGTGGATTAGATAAAGTAGCAACCTTTATTTCGTTATTACGAGGAAATAAATTAAATATGGTTTGCTTGTTAGATACGTTTACAGATCAAAAAGGAAAGAAAAGATTAGAAGATTTGATTAAAGATAAGATAATTAAAGAAAATCAAGTTAAGTTCTTTGACCAATATATTGATAGACTAAGTATTGCTGATATTGAAGATATGTTTGAAATAGATGAATACTTGAACTTATTTAATAAAGAATTTGATAAAGAATTTACTAAAATAAATAGTACTGATATCGATAATACAAAAGCAATAATTCCACAAATTAATAAAATTATTAACAGAACAAGATTTAATCATTATAGACCTTCGAGATACTTAACTTCACTTTGCGTGGATAAAGATTACTTTTCAAATGAAACTTTAAATAGATTTGAAAATTTATTTAAAGATATTAATAATTTATTAAATAAATAATCAGAAATACTTTAAAGAGTAGCGTTGGCTACTCTTTAACTTTAACAATATATCAATTCTCTAAATATAATTTCTTCAGCTGTATGCTTATAATTATTCATAAGTCCAGTCCATTTTAAATGGTCAGTATTTTTCAAGTTTTCATTAATAGGATTCTTTTCTAGCATTTGTGTCATAAGTATTTCAAATCTTTTTTTGGCTTGTTTATCAGTTTCTACAATATGCCTTCTTAAAGTCTTGTTCATAAACATTATAATATATTCAGCTTTCTTCTGGTTTTTTAAATATTCTAATCTTAAATGACCATATTTTCCAACAATATAATCTTCCTCATAATTTTCTTTCTCTAAATATAAGTCAGGAACAAAATAATCTCCTTCTTTGTGATAAGTTATTTCTATCATAGTTAAAACCTCCATAAATTGATTTTCACTACAAATTTAACTAAATAATTTATATCTTTAAATGGCTATCTAATACAATAAATTTTTGGAAGAAATATATAAGAACAATTTTGTCCTTATTAGAATTCTCCCAAAATGGTTGATTTTTTTGTTTTGCAAAAAATCATCCTAAATCTATATAGAAGGGATGGTGCTTGAAATGAAGATAATTAAGCAAGAACTAGAATTTGAAGAATGTCTAAAACAACGACTTGAGTTTATATGTGAGTTTTCTAAAGTTAGCCCTACTTTTATAAATGGTAGCATTAGGAAATTAGAAAAAACTAATCTTACATATATAGAGCCACATAGAGTGATTATTAAAAATATTACATTTTTAGTTTTCAATTATTCTAATGACATTTATATTACTAACTTAACTAAAAAGATTAAATTATCAGAGTTAGAAGAATACTTAAAAAAATTACAAATGTAAATATTTGACATTTCTTTAAATCGTGGTATAATGTACTCAATAAAATATCTATATCAGTTCGGAAAAAATATATAGATATATGAGTACTTTGAAAAAATTATATTATATTGCATTATTGTATTTTAGTTTATGATAAATGGATTTAAGAGATGTCAA
>JAAWGB010000010.1 GCA_022795075.1 Clostridia bacterium
GATAAAAAATGAGGGATGTTCACGTTGACTTTGATAAATGGTCAAGAAGTGAAAGAGGCTCGTTTTTTACCTTTACAATTTCTTAAAAACCGTATTGACTAGCGATTGAAATGGCTTTTATAGATTTTTATGGTGGTAAAATGATAAGCTAAAAAGCATCATCTATCAACCACTAACATTTATAATATTACATTTTTGTTACATCCACTAAAAATATTGAAAAATTTTGACAATTCCAGTATAATAAATATGTAAGGGAGGAGTCGAATGAATACCTTTGCTGAATATATATTAGAAGAAAAAGAACTGGATTCAAAAATGGAAATAGTGTACTATTTGTCGAAAAAATCAAAGATATTTTTTGACAAATCTGTCGTATTTAAGGTAGAACTTGCAAGATTATTTATAAATTATGCTCAAATTGATGTTGACAAAAATCTTATCTTAACAGCCTGTTTGCTATGTAATTGCAAAAAAACAAATAATGCACAAAATATAGATAAAATTCATAGCTATGCAAAAGAAGGAGCTAGTTATTTAAGTGAAATTGGATTTGGAAAGAGATTTTGCAAAATATGTGAAGAAGTCAATCGATATAGTCAAAGTAGTCCAAGAGAAAAAGAAAGTGACATCTTAGAATTAATCGATCAATTCGGAGGAATGTTATTAGATAGACCAGAAAGAATTGGATTTAAGGCAGATGAAGCTTTAGTATTATTAGAACATAGAAACTTGAAGGCACAATATAATCGATATTTACATACATTTATTGAATTTGTAAACTTTATTGAAAAAATACAAATGGGTGAAGTAACCAATATGACAGCCTTAAGAAGGCTGGTAAAAATATATAATGAAACAGAAGATTTAACAAAATTTATTCAAAAAGTAATCTATGAATTTGAACCTAAAGTTGATCAATTAATTGCTCAGCAAAACGAAGAAATAACAGAAGAAATGTTTCAAAAAGTAGAAGGAGCGAATCGCCCATTATTTAGTGAAGAAACCACTAAAAAAATTATGGCACATATACAAGAAAATGCAAAAATAGAAACAAGCCATGCAGAATAATTGCCAAAAGGGATTTTCCTTTTGGCAACTTTTTAAAAGGAGAGGAAAAATGTACGAAATATTTGCAGATTTACATGTACACATAGGAAGAAGTGAAAATGGAAAACCAATTAAAATAACCGCAGCAAGAAGTTTAAACTTTGCCAATATCGCAAAGGAATGCGCAGATAGAAAAGGAATCAATGTAGTTGGAATTATAGACTGTGCATCTCCTTATGTAATAGAAGATATTGAAAATTTTTTAAAAGATGGTGAAGCATATGAAATAGAAGATGGCGGTATAATTTATAAAGACAAGGTTTGTATTTTACTAGGAAGTGAAGTAGAAACTTCAGAAAAAGGAAGAAATGGCAAATGTGGAAGTGCACACAATGTTTGCTTTTTTCCACATTTAGAAGATATAAAAGGTTTTTCAAATGAATTAAGTCACCATTTAAAAAATATTACACTTAGCACACAAAGGACAGATTTATCAGGATATGAATTAATCGATGTAGTGGAAAAATATAATGGGATTTTAATACCAGCACATATTTTTACACCACATAAAAGCTATTATGGAAATTGTACAGATAGATTAGAAAATATATTTAAAGAAAAATTTAGTAAAATATTTGCAATAGAATTGGGCTTAAGTTCAGATACTAATTTAGCAGATATGATTTCAGAATTGGAAACCAAAACTTTTGTAACCAATTCAGATGCCCATTCTTTACCTAAAATTGCAAGAGAATACAATAAAATGCAAGTAGAAGATATATCGTTTAAAGAAATTGTTAAAGCACTAAAAAATGAAGATGGAAGAAAAATACTAGCCAATTATGGGTTAGACCCAAAACTTGGCAAATATCATAGAACTTATTGTGATGACTGTGAAGACACAATCGAAACGAAAGAGCCAGTTGAAACATGTCCTAAATGTGGTGGAAAAAATGTAACTTTCGGTGTTTTTGATCGAATTGAATTAATCAAAGATAAAAAAGAAACGAAAAGTCCTTCTAATAGACCACCTTATATTTATCAAGTACCATTAGGTTTTATTCCAGGAGTAGGAGGAAAAACAATAGACAAGTTACTGGGTACTTTTGAAACAGAAATGAATATTTTACATAAATTATCGAAAGATGATATTGAGGCGGTTGTTGGCGAAAAAGTAGCAAATTATATTATTCATGCAAGAAGTGGCAAGATGCACATTCATGCTGGAGGAGGAGGAAACTACGGAAAAGTAAAGGCATAATTTTGGCAATGATTTTGGTTAGTTAGTGGAAACTACTACTGTAAAGTTTAGCCGAAAAAAGAAAGAACCTGAATTGAAAGTAATTAAAGTAGAACTTCTTAATCTATTTTATGGAAAATGTTCAAACTTGTTTTGAAAGGGTGCCATAAAATAAATTTAGAAGTTCTATGAAAATTACTTGAACGAAGGTTCTTTCTTTTTTCGGCTAAACTTTACAGTAGTAGTTTCCACTAACTAACCAAAATCATTGTCCTAAAAATTATTATCAAAAGTTCTAAAAAACTTCTTATCGAATACACATTATGTATAAAGATAAGGAGAAAATGTATGAAGAAAGACAAACGAATAAAATTATTAGAAACGATTAAAGAACATGTTTTAAATAATAAAAAAGAATACATGATAGTAACTTTGCTATTTATAATAGGAATATTTTTAGGTGTTCTTTTTGTGAATCATGTACAAGAGGCTCAAAAAGCAGAAATTACAGCATATTTTAACAGTTTTATTGAGAAAATTAAAAGTACAGATAATTTGAATTATATGGAATTATTAAAAACGAGTATAGGACAAAATGTTATTTTGGCAATTGTTTTATGGTTTTTTGGAACAACGGTAATAGGTCTACCAGTGGTTTTTGGATTGGTATTGTATCGAGGCTTTTGCTTAGGATATACAATTGCTGTTTGTGTTACCATTATGGGCTTGCAACAAGGAATTATATTTGTATTAATTTTATTATTATTGCAAAATATGATATTTATACCAGCTATTTTAGCATTAGCAGTAAGTGGGTTTAAGTTATATCAATCCATTATAAAAGATAGAAATAAAGAAAATATTAAAATAGAGGTAGTAAGGCATACTATTTTTTCTTTTATTATGTTACTACTTTTGATGGTATCATCAGCTGTTGAAATCTTTTTGTCAACGAATATTTTAAAGGGATTAATAAAATATTTTTAAAAAATGTGGCAAAAGTATTTACAATTTTCAAAATCTTTGATATAACATAGTATATAGTTTATGTTAATAGATTATTTTAAATTATAATAAGAGGTAGGGGAATTAAATGGAAAGACAGTTAAAACATTTTTTTGAGTATTTGGAAAATGATAAAAAGTTATCAGAAAATACGTTACAATCATACAAAAGAGACTTAAAACAATTCAGAAGATATTTAGAAGCATGTGAACTTCATTATAACAAAGTAAAAGAAGATGATATTAAAGATTATATCAGAGAATTACAAGAAGAGGGAAAAAAAGCATCTAGCATCTCTAGATGTATTGCATCAATTCGTTCCTTCTATCAATTTGCGATGAAAAATAAAAAAGTGAAAATCGATCCAACAGAAGGAATTCAATCACCAAAAATTGAAAAGAGAGTACCAAGTGTCTTAACATCAAAAGAAGTAGAATTACTATTAGATCAACCAAAAGATGTAGATTTAAAAGGAATTCGTGATAAAGCTATGCTTGAATTTGCTTATGCTACAGGTATGAGAGTAACAGAAATGATTTCTTTAAATATGGAAGACATTAATTTAGAAGAAGGATATGTAGTTTGTAAAACAGGAAATAAACAACGTAATATTCCATTAGGAAACTTATCTTTAAAAGCTTTAAAAGAATATGTAGAAGAAGCTAGAGATATTCTAGTAAAAACAGAAGGAGAAGAAGCTTTATTTGTTAATATTAATGGTAGTAGATTGACAAGACAAGGTTTTTGGAAAATTATTAAATATTATAAAGAACAAGCCCATATTACAAAGGAAATCACACCACATGTTTTACGCCATTCTTTTGCAACTCATTTATTACAAAATGGAGCAGATTTAAAAGCCATTCAAACTATGCTTGGACATTCAGACATATCTTCTACACAAGTATATATGCAATTTCAAGATGAAGGTTTAAAAAATGTTTATAAAAAAGCACATCCAAGAGCATAAAATTTAATAAAAAAACAAAAATAAAAGATTTCTCAAAAAAAGATATTGAAGAAGTCTTTTATTTTTGTTTTTTACTAGACAGGAAAGCGAAAAAAGGGTATAATAGACAAGTAAAAATAGGAAATAGAAGGTGCAAAAAATTGAAAAAGAAAGTATTATTTATCTCAAGTACAGGGGGACATTTAAATGAATTAATGCAATTATCGCCATTATTTGAAAAATATGATTATCATATTATAACTGAAAAAGACAAAGTAAATGAGCATTGGAAAGAAAAATATGGAGATAGATTATATTTTTTACCTTACGGAACTAGGGCAAAGCTACTATCTTATATTTTTAAATATGCTTATCTTTGTTTAAAAACAATTTATTTGTACTTTAAAATACATCCAAAAGTAATTGTAACAACAGGAACCCATACAGCAGGACCAATGTGTTATTTAGGAAAAATATTAGGAAGTAAAATAATTTACATAGAAACCTTTGCCAATACACACAAAAAAACAGCAACAGGAAAACTAATTTATCCCATAGCAGACTTATTTATTGTTCAATGGGAAGAAATGTTGGAATTATATCCAAAAGCAATATATGGAGGTTCGATTTATTAATGATTTTAGTATTATTAGGAACGCAAAATAACAGTTTTCACCGACTATTAGAAGAGATTGACCGATTAATCCAAAGCAAAATCATTCAAGAAGAAGTAATGGTACAAGCAGGTTACACAAAATATCACTCAGAAAATATAAAAATATTAGATTTTATTTCTAATGAGAAAATAGAGGAACTACAAGAAAAAGCAGATTTAGTAATTACACATGGTGGAGTAGGGTCAATTTTACTATCTTTAACAAAAGGAAAAAAAGTAATAGCAGTACCAAGACTTCATCAATACCACGAACATGTAAATGACCATCAAAGAGAAATAGTCGAACTTTTTAATCAAAAAGGATATATTATAGGGATACAAAGTGTAAAAGATTTAGAACAAGCCTATCAAAGAATAAAAGAGTTTACGCCAAAGAAATATGAATCAAATAATCATAAAATGTTAAAGATGATAGAAGAATTTATAGAAAAAATTTAAAGCTTATCTTTTGTTCAAAAAATGATAAAAAGGAGAATGATATGGACGAAGAAAGAATTGTAAGTCCAGAAATGGAAGGACAAGCAGAAGAAAGGCTAGAAAATTCCTTACGACCAAGAGTCTTAGAAGAATATATTGGACAAAATAAAGTAAAAGAAAATATGAAAATTTACATAGAAGCAACTAAAAAAAGAGAAGAGCCATTAGATCATGTTTTGCTATATGGACCACCAGGACTAGGAAAAACAACGTTATCCAATATTATAGCAAATGAAATGAATTCAAATATCAAAATAACCTCTGGACCTGCTATTGAAAAACCAGGAGATTTAGCATCATTATTAACCAATCTTTCAGAATTTGATGTATTATTTATTGATGAAATTCATAGATTAAGCAAAAGTGTAGAAGAAATTTTATATCCAGCTTTAGAAGATTATACTTTAGACATTATGATAGGCAAAGGTCCTAGTAGTAGGTCAATTCGATTAGACTTGCCTAAATTTACATTGATTGGAGCTACTACAAAAGCAGGAGCTTTATCAACACCACTACGTGATCGTTTTGGAATTGTACATAGACTAGAATTATATTCAATAGAGGACTTAACAACCATAGTAAAACGATCCAGTAAGATTTTAGAAGTAGAAATTGAAGAAGAGGCAGCCAAAGAAATTGCAAGAAGATCAAGAGGAACTCCCAGAATTGCCAACAGACTTTTAAAACGAGTAAGAGATTATGCCATAGTATTAGGAGATGGAAATATTACACTAAAAATAACCAAGCATGCCTTAAATCAATTAGAAATTGATGAACTTGGTTTAGATGAAATTGACAGAAAAATATTAGAAACAATGATTGTTCAATATGGAGGACGACCAGTTGGAATTGAAGCATTAGCAGTAAGTATTGGAGAAGAAATCGATACGATAGAAGATGTATATGAACCCTATTTAATCCAAATTGGATTTATTGCTAGAACATTAAGAGGAAGACAAGCATTACCGCCAGCCTATCAACATTTAGGATATGAATATCAATGATTTAAGGAATGCCATTAGCTTTGTGTAAGTATGGAAAGCTTATCAATCAGAATAAATACCTTTTGGGGTAGGGAGGAAAATCATGAAGTTATTATTACATACTTGTTGTGCACCATGTAGTGTATATTGCATTGATACATTAAAAGAAGAAGGAATAGAACCAGTTGTGTATTGGTTTAATCCTAATATACATCCATATTCAGAGTATAAGAAAAGAAGAGATTGTTTGAAAGATTATACAAGCACAATTGATATAAAAGCTATTTTTGAAGAAAATTATGGTTTGAGAGATTTTTGTAAAGAAGTGGTAAGTGATTTAGACAATCGATGTCAAAATTATTGTTATCCTGTTCGCTTAGAACAAACTGCTAAGTATGCAAAAGAAAATGGATATGATAGTTTTTCAACAACTTTATTAGTGAGCCCTTATCAAAATCATCAAATGCTAATTAAAGTAGGAGAAGAAATGGCTAAAAAGTATGCTATCCAATTTTTATATCGTGATTTTAGGATAGGATTTAGAAAAGGACAGGAAAAGGCAAAACAACTAGGTTTATATAGACAAAAGTATTGTGGTTGTATTTTTTCAGAACAGACAGCAAACTATGACCAAAAAAGTTTTGCAAATAAAGTCCAAATTCAAAATAGAATTACAGAAAGAAAAATAAGATTAAGCAGGTCAGTTCCAAACTTAGAACTAAAACCATATAAAAATGGAAATTCAAGTGAAATACATTTTATATACAATTTAAAAAAGGAAAGTTATAAGGAATATATAGAAAAGACTTATGGAGAATGGAACGAAGAAAATCAGCAAAAGTTATTTAGCAGATTTATGAAAGAAAATTCAAAGAATATAGAACTTATATATTTAAAAGATGAGTTGGTTCGGATTTTATAATGGAAAAGACAAAGGCAATAATACTTTTGAAATAGGGAATATTTGTGTAAAACCAGAATATCAAAATAAAGGAATTAGAACAGCAGTGTTAAAAGAAATTCTATTTGAACATAAAGAACAAAATATAAAGTTACAGGTATTTAAAATAAATGAAAAGCAGGTTGAGTTATATGAAAAAATGGGATTTAAAAAGGAAGATGAAACACATTATATAATGATAAAAGAAAATTAAAATTCAGACTACAATTTTCAAGTTAATATTTCTATAAATGCTTGGAAATTATCTGAAACATCAAAACTTATACTGGCTATTAATTGCATTTTTTAGAAAAATATTAAAACGAATACAAGGAAGATAAGAAAATAAAAATGGAGAAGAATTATGGATGAAAAGAGTTCTGATAACAAAAGACAATTTTGGAAAAATGCAACTCCAAAAGAACAAGAAGAAAACTTCGGAGTTTTTATAACTTTAATAGAAGAACTAAAAAATGAAGACTATCAGTTAGTAAAATTATTTAGTGAAACTGATAAAACAGTTTTAAAAAAGTATCATATAGAATTATTAGAATTAATGAAACAAAATAAAGAAAACTTTATAATAGTAGAAAATATATGGAAAAACTTAAATAGTAATTTTCAGAAAGAAAATAGTAACATACTAAAAGATACAATAAAACAATTAATGATTCAAAATGAAGATATTTCTAAAATTTGGAAAGTCACAAATGGTGAAGTCCAATCTGATATGTTAGACGAATTA
The DNA here is from genome assembly GCA_022795075.1 of Clostridia bacterium. Taxonomy (GTDB): domain Bacteria; phylum Bacillota; class Clostridia; order TANB77; family CAG-508; genus CAG-269. Next base: position 8,066 of record JAAWGB010000010.1, read on the forward strand.
TTAGAAAAATGTGATGATTTAGAAAAAAGCATGGAAATTTTGAAAGGATTAAAGGTCTTATTACCAAAAGAAAAATGGCAAGTTTTTTTAGAAAAAAATGAAGTTTCAACTGATTTAATTGAATCTAGTTATAAATTGTATCAAACTATATTTAAAATGAATAAAGATGTACATGAAACAATCAATTTAAAAATGTTTGATGATAAAATTTTACAAACTTTTAACTTAGAAAAAATGGCTAGACTTACAACTTATCCAAAGATGCAAGAAAGAATTGTTTCATTGAGTAAAATAAAAGGATTTGATGCAGTTTTTAAAAGTATTAATGATGACAATTGGGTAATGGAATTAGATGGTGTGTTAAAAAATGTTGAAAACTACCCTGAATTGCTCAAACATATAGCAAATGAGAAAATTGATGAAAAGTCGGCACAAATGTTAGTACAAGTATTTTCTCAAAAAGAAAATTACTTTAATATTTCAACTGTTTTGGAAGCACGAAATTATTTTGAAAGAAGAGAAGATATATGTCAAAAGATTTTAAATAACGAAGAAATTGAAAACTTAAATCCAATACTTAAAAACTATTCTGATGAAGATAGAAAACGTTTTGCTGTACTAGAAATGATGTATGGAATTGATATAAATGAAGCAAAAAATTTAGTTGAGAAATATGGAAAAGGCATCGAAAAGATGGATGCAAACCAATATGATAAATCTGCTATTGCTTTATTGGGAATAAAAAGAATACTAGAATGTGAAAATATTGGTGCCAAATATGAAGAAAATAAAACGATATTTGACAATGCACGAGAAGAAATACAATATACAAATATAGCAGATTTAGAAGCAAATTGTTTAAATATGTATGCTAAAATGTATCAACAAACTTTGTATCAACCACAAAAAGATGACAAAGTTGAAGAAGTAGAATATGAAGAAACGAAAATAGAAGTATATGAAGTACAAGACGATTTTAACATGTTTATACGAGCAGAAGGAGCTTGTAATGGTTATGAAGAACCAAAAGATTTTGCGGAAAATTTAGGTATGCCAAGTACACGTTACCATGGGAATTGCAAAAGTTTTATTGGACAAGATTCAATTTCTATTGCTAATTCAAATGGTGTTAAGTTTGGCTATTCAAATTGCAAAGATGGAACACTATTAATGGCATCTCCATGGGATATTATGTCTAATGCGGCAAATGCAGAATTTTCAACTGCATCTGAAAAATGGAATATAAATTGCGGAATACAACTTAGAACACCAAAGGAAATGATTAATCATACAAGACATGGATATAATGAATTTGATTTTGAAAAATTAATCTATAATGAGCAAGAACAAAAATTTGAAGGAGATAAGCCACAGTATATTATATATGTAAAAGAACCTAATATAGAAAGGCAAGAAGATGATAAATGGAGAGTTTCTAAAAAAGCTGCTAAACAAATGAATCTTCCAATCGTTATGATAGATAGGGAAAAATGTGTAAAAAGAGATTGGGAGAAACTGGTAGCATTACAAAATATATTATTGGGAAAATCAGAAAATAAAGATAATATTTCTGAATCAGATTTAATAGAATCTATCATTTTAAAATTTGAAAATAATGTAAATAGTGTCAGAGCATCTAAAGTTTTAGCAAGTAAGTATTTTACAATGGAGCAACGCAGAACAATCACAACCAATATAGTAAAATATATAAAATCTTTAGAAAATGTAGATTTTAATAGGTATCAAAAATTATTTAATACCTATAGAGAAGTTGTTCAAAATGAAACAGACAAGACGATTTCCAATACAGGAATACAGGTTTCGGAGGATCGATATGGACAAAGTTATTTAGAAGCTTTGAACAAAAAATGTATACAAATAGAAAATCAGCGTTCAAAAAGATTTTTAGTAGATAAATACCAAGAAGTTGGTATTCGACAAACAGATATAATAGATGCAAAAATATTCCTAGAAGTAACAAAAAATAAAGAACAAGAAAAAGAAGAACAAATAAGAGGTATATCATGATAGAAAAAGATAAATTATATGAAAATGTAAAAAAGGTAATCCAAATTTTTGGGAAAGAAGAAGATAAAAACAAATTAAAACAAATTAAAACAAATGCAACAAAACGATAAAAATATTTCTAAAATGGAGGAATAAAATGTTAACCAATCAATTAAAAATCAGTAATTTTATGAAAAATAAAACGATTTTAACCAATCAATTTATAAAATTGTTATTTGTGATAGTGAGTATTTTATTTGCTTTGCCATCTATTATTTATAAGATGCAAAAAAAGACAGTTTTTAATTTTGGACCGTATTTTCAATTTTTATATGATATGCCTATAAATAGAATGACACAAACTTTGTTATATATTATCCTATTGGCAAGTTTGATGGTATTGTATTTTATAATCGTAAAAAAGAGAAAAGAAATGTTTCAAAATACAAAGAAAATGTTTTTATTAATTACCATCATATCTATAATATTTATAGCAGTTTTACCATTTACTTGCTCAGATGTATTTTATTATTTAGGAGTTGGTAGAATAAATAGTACATATCACCAAAATCCTTATTATACAACCATTAAAGAATTTGTAGAACAAGCAGATAATAGCCAATATTTGCAAACTGATACTGTTTTGGCTACACGGTTATAACAACGATTGGGCAGATTCCACTGTTGTTTATGGTCCTATTTGGACTTTAATTTGTAGTTTGATAGCTGGAATTTCTTTTGGAAATATTGACATAGCCTTATTGGTATTTAAAATAGTAAATGTGTTTGTACATGTATGCAATTGCTATTTAATTTACAAAATTTCCAACAAAAAAATATTTACCTTACTATATGGATTGAATCCATTTATTCTAATAGAAGGAATTGCTTGTGTTCATAATGATATGTTTGTAGTATTATTTATATTAATTGCTTTATATTGTTTAACGAAAAAGAAAAATTTAGTCATGACGGTTATTTTTTTAGCCATGGCAACAGCTGTTAAATATTTTGCCATTATTATTTTACCATTTGTTATTATTTATTATTTTAGAGATGAAAAACCATTCAAACGATTGGGCAGATGTGCCCAATATGGTTGCTTATTTTTAATTGCTGTTATGATTCCATATTTGTTATATGTGCAAGATGCACAAGTACTAAGTGGATTATTGATCCAACAAGAGAAGTTGGCAAAAAGTTTTTATCTATTTATTATCGAATATTTTAGGGAACCAAGTATTTCAGTTACAACAGTTAGTAGGTTTTTATTAATAGCATTTACCATTATTTATTTTTCTACATGTGTAATTTTACTAAATAAAAAGCAGATACGTTTAAGAGATGAAATGAAAAAGGCAAATTATTTTATTATGGCATTTTTATTTTTATTAATTACTAATTTTCAGCCATGGTATATTATTTGGTTATTTCCACTTCTTATGTGGCAAAAGGCAGAAGATATTAAGTGGATACCGCAAATTGCAATGATTAGTGAGTTTGCTAATAGTATTTTCTTGCTATATGGAGAGGGCTGGACAAATGGAATTCCTTTTGTTTTTGTTCTTTATGTGGGAAGTTTAGGTATGTGGATGATCAATGCAAAAGTCAAAAACAAATTATCCTAAAATTATGCTTAGGCTATATTTGCCACCTAAAATGAGGAGTGTTCGTTCAAATAATTATCATAGAACTTCTAAATTTATTTTATGGCACCCTTTCAAAACAAGTTTGAACATTTTCCATAAAATAAATTAACTAGTTCTACTTCAATTATTTTCAATTCACTATCCTCTATTTTAGTTAAATACTTAGGTTGGAAATAGGAAGTAAGTAGTAAATTTTAGTCGTAAGATGTTCTTAAAAATAGATAAAAGAAAAAGGAGGAAAAGTTTTGGAAAGGTTAGTGTTAGTAGATGGAAATAGCATTATGAATCGAGCATTTTATGGAATTATGGGAAGTAAAATGTTAACAACAAAAGACGGAAAATATACCAATGCAGTATATGGTTTTTTAGCTATTTTATTTAAGTTATTAGAAGAAGTTAATCCTAAGTATTTGGTAGTAGCTTTTGACCTAAAAGCACCAACAGCAAGGCATAAGTTATATGAAGGATATAAAGCAACAAGAAAAGGAATGCCAGAAGAATTAGCACAGCAAATGCCAATGATTAAAGAAATATTAAAAGCCATGAATATTGATATTATAGAAATGGAAGGATATGAAGCAGATGACGTCCTTCGGAACGTTATCATGTTATGGAGAAAAAGCAGGATTAGCAGTTACCATTTTATCAGGAGATAGAGATACCTTTCAACTAGCAACCGATAAAGTGACCATCCGAATTCCGCACACAAAAGGAGGAAAAACAGAAACCGATGAATATAACAAAGATAGAATTATCGAAACCTATGGATTAGAACCCAAACAATTAATTGATGTAAAAGGCTTGCAAGGAGATACTTCTGATAATATTCCAGGTGTACCAGGTGTAGGAGAAAAAACCGCTCTAGCATTAATTCAAAAGTTTGGTTCGATTGAAAATTTATATGAAAAAGTCGATAAACAAGAGGCAGATTTGAAAGGAAAGCAAAAAGAAAATATAGAAAACAATCGAGAATTAGCCTTTTTATCTAAAACATTAGGAACCATTAACTTAGAAGTGCCAATCCAACATACATTAGAAGATTTTAAAGTAGAAGAGTGGAATAAACCAAAAGTTTTAGAACTTTTTAAAGAACTAAATTTTAATCGTTATATAGAACGATTTTCTCTGCAAGGAGAGGAAGACAAAAAAGAAGAAATAACAGACTTATTCAAAATAGTAGATAAAACCAAACAAGAAGCCATAAAATTAATAGAAGAACAAAAACAAATGATATTTTATGCTCATACAAATGAAGATAAAAAATCGGAAAAAATCATTCAAGAAACAATGGTGGGTTTGAGTATTTTTGACGAACAAACACAAGAGGCAATCTATTTGCCAATAAAAGCAGAAGAATTACAAGACTTTAAACCAATTTTTGAAAACGAAAGCATAAAAAAAATAGGAATCAACCTAACAAAAATTTATATTTTATTAAAACAAGAAGGAGTTGATTTAGAAGGAATTGATTATGATATTGCCATTGCAAGTTATATTTTAAATCCAACTAATAATAAATTAGAAATAGAAAAACTAATGGAACAATACTTAAACATTGATGTAAAAGAACAAATAGGAGAAGAACCAAAGCAACAACAAATGAATCTTTTTGACACCATGCAAACAGGAGAAGAAACAATCGAAATTAACAAACAAATGCAACAAAAATATGGATTATATAGTTATGCTATTAGTAAAATAAAAGAAATTACAGTAAAAGAATTAGAAGAAATAGGAGCATTAACATTATTTTATGAAATCGATATGCCAACTGTAGAAGTATTATCTAATATGCAATGGAATGGCATGTATGTAGATGAAGAAGAATTAAATCAATTTGGAAAAGAGTTAACTGATAAATTAGAAAGTATTACAAAAATTATCTATGAAATGGCAGGAAAAGAATTTAACATTAATTCAACCAAGCAATTAGGAGAAATTTTATTTGAAAAAATGAAATTACCAATTATTAAAAAGACAAAAAGTGGTTATTCAACCGATGTAGATGTTTTAGAAAAACTGAAGAAAGAAGACCCAATTATTGAACAAATATTAGATTATAGACAACTAATGAAATTGAATTCTACCTATGTAGAAGGACTCAAACAATATATTAATCCACTTACCAAAAGAATTCATTCATTTTTTCATCAAACCATAACAGCAACAGGAAGAATCAGTTCAACAGAACCAAACCTTCAAAACATACCAACTAGATTTGAATTAGGAAAAAGAGTCAGAAAAGTATTTAAGCCAAAAGAAGGAAAAATTTACTTAGATGCTGATTATTCTCAAATTGAATTAAGAATATTAGCTCATGTATCAGAAGACGAACATATGATACAAGCATTTAAAGAAGGGCAAGATATCCATAAACAAGCAGCTTCGAAAGTATTTAAAACACCAATTGAAGAAGTAACCAAAGAACAAAGAAGTGATGCAAAAGCAGTAAACTTTGGAATTGTTTATGGAATTAGTGACTTTGGATTAGGAGAACAATTAGGAATTGGTAGAAAAAAAGCAAAAGAATATATTACACAATATTTAGAACAATATTCAGGAATTGCTACTTTTATGGAAGAAATCACAAAAAAGGCAACCGAACAAGGATATGTAGAAACCCTATTTCATAGGAGAAGATATATACCTGAACTAAAATCGAATAACTATATGGTTCGACAATTTGGAGCTAGAGTAGCCATGAATACGCCAATTCAAGGAACAGCAGCTGATATCATGAAAATAGCTATGATAAAAGTGTATCAAGAAATTAAAAAAAGGAAACTACAATCTAAAATTATTTTACAAGTTCATGATGAAATGATGATAGAAACAACTGAAGATGAAAAAGAAGAAGTAAAAAAAATTATGAAACAAAGTATGGAAACAGCAATTAATTTGAAAGTACCATTAATTGCTGATATATCAGAGGCATTCAATTGGTATGAGTGTAAATAAATTCCTAACTCACAATAGGAAAGGAGGAGGAAATTGAAAGGCAAAAGAAAAATGATAATAATTTTAGTAATGATAGCTATACTAATCGTTATTTTATTAAGAAACAATTTATTAAAAATGATATATCCCCAAACATACCAAGAAGCAGTTAAGATATATGAAGAAAAATATAAGGTAGAAGCCAATCTCATTTTTGCACTGATAAAAGCAGAAAGTGATTTTAACAAAGAAGCAGTATCTAGTCGAAATGCAATTGGATTAATGCAACTTATGGAAGAAACAGCAAAGGATGTTGCAAGAAAAAATGATATAGAATTAAATGCGCAAAATGTAAAAGAAGAACTTTTGGATGTGTACAAAAATATTGATATAGGAACTTGTTATTTAGCAACCCTGTTAGAAAAATATGACAATAAAGAAGTGGCATTAGCAGCTTACAATGCTGGAATAGGAACAGTAGATGGATGGATTGAAAAAGGAATTATTAAAAGTGATGGAACAGATATTGAAAAGATACCCTATAAAGAAACAAATAATTACGTAAGAAAAATATTAAGAGATTATAAAATTTACCAATATTTGTATGATAACTAGACAAATGACGAAAAATGGAATAAAATAGATGAGTAAAAAAAGAAGGAGAAAACAAAATGATAATAGAACAATTAATATTTATAGTTATTTCATTTGCCATATTTGTATATATGTTTTTTCGTATGATACGAAATAATGATACTACCTATATAATGATTTTGTCATTAGAATTTATAGGAATAGCTCTTAGTTTTACAGAGATATTATTGAAAGTAAAATTAAATATGATATTTGTAATTTTAAAATATTTATTAGCCATTATATTACCAATTTTTATTATAATTTTGGAAAAAAGAAATATTACATTATTTGAAATAGTTTATATTCAAAAGGCTAAATTATATTTATTATTAGGTGACAATAAAAAGGCTAAACAAGCTTTAATTGATTTAATTGAAAAAAATACTAAATCCTATAATGCTCATAAAATGTTAGCAGAAATTTATGAATTAGAAGGTGGCATGAGAAAAGCGATTGATGAATATGTACAAGCAATTGATTTAAACAAAAAAGATTATGATTCTTATTATAAAGTAGCAGAATTATTAACGAAATTAGATAAAAAAGAAGAAGCAGCTCAAATGTTATTTAATTTATTAGAGAAAAAGCCAGAAATGTATCGAGCAACTGAATTGTTAGGAGAAATTTTAATTGAAAAAGAAAGATATAAAGAAGCAGTTAATATTTATCAAGATGCTTTAAGATATCATGTAGTTAGTTATGAATTAAATTATAATTTAGGAATTGCCTATACCATGTTAAACGACTTTCAAAATGCCAAAACATGTTATGAAAAGGCAGCACAAATTAATTCGTTGCTCTATAATGCCAAATATTCATTAGCAGAAATTGCTATTATTTATAAAGATTTAGAAGAAGCAGAAAGAAGATTTTTAGAAGCAATTGAAGAAGAAGAATTATCAGCAGATGGCTATTATGAACTAGCTAAAATCTATTTAATGAAAGGAGATAAAGATACTGCTATAAAATATATTAATACAGCAATTGATAGCAATGCAAAAAAAATTGCCCCAAAGGTAAAAAAAGAGCCAATTTTTATACCAATTATGGCTAAAATTTCGATACCATTTAATTTAGAAGAACCAGAACAAGAAGAAATTCCAAAACTACAACCAAAAGAAATTAAAGCAAAAGAACATCTTGAAGAAATGAGTGAAATAACTAGACACTTAGGTTATAATGATATAAAAATGTTAAGAAAGAATGTTGCTGGTAAAGGAAGAAAGATAGAAGAAAAAGAAGCAATATATCAAGAACAAGATATACAAAAAGAAAGACAAGAGTAAGTTAATACCATGTATTTATCGTACAAGATTAAGGAATAACTCATAAAATTCTTAGACAAAAATATATTAGAATAGATAGAGGAGGAATTTTATGAATACAAATTTTGCAATAATTGGCGGAGATTTACGAATGATAAAATTAGCAAAGTTATTAGCAAAAGATGATAGAAGAGTATATTTATATGGTTTAGAAAATCATGCAGAAGAATTAGAAACAATAAAAAATATAATTTTTTGTAATACTTTAAATCAAGCTTTGCAAGATGCTAAGATTATAATTGGACCAATTCCATTTTCAAGCAATGAAAAAGAAGTAAATACTCCATTTGGTAAAAATGTAATTTCCATTGAAGAATTACTAAGAAACATTTCCAGTAAAATGCTAATAGCAGGAAGTATTTCTCCCCAAGTAAATGAATTGGCTAAAAAACATTTGGTACAAATAGTAGATATTATGAAAAGAGAAGAATTGGCTATACTAAATGCCATTTCAACCGCAGAAGGTGCTATCGAAATTGCTATTAGTAATACTGACAAAATTATACAAGGAAGTAATGTCTTAATTTTGGGATTTGGAAGAATAGGAAAAGTATTGGCTAGAAAAATGCAAGCATTGTCTGCTAATGTTACTTGTGCTGTTAGAAAAAAAGAAGATATAGCATGGCTCAAAGCATATGGTTATCAGGTTAATAATATTAATACTTTAGCAGAAGAATTATCACAATATGATATTATCATAAATACAGTTCCACATTTGGTATTAACTAAAAGAAGATTAGAATATGTAAAACCAAACTGTTTGTTGATGGATTTGGCATCTAAACCAGGTGGAATGGATGAAACTAGAATAAAAGAAAGAGGGCTAAAATTTATTTGGGCATTAGCTTTACCAGGAAAAGTGGCACCAGTTACATCAGCAGAATTTATAAAAGATACAATTGATTATATTTTAGAAGAAAATATGGTATAAAGTAAAGGAGACGAATGCGCAATGTTATTAGAAATATTAAAAGCTATTTTGTTTGGAATTGTAGAAGGAATAACAGAATGGCTTCCTATTAGTAGTACAGGCCATTTGATATTGGTGGAACAATTTATAAAATTGAAAGAAGTATCACCAGAATTTTGGGGAATGTTTCAAGTAGTCATACAATTTGGAGCAATTTTAGCAGTAGTATTGTTGTATTGGAAGAAAATATGGCCCATTACAACCAATCCAAAAGAAGCAATAAAGCAAACAGGAATTTTATCTTATTTTAATAAAAATACAATGATATTGTGGACAAAAATTTTAGTAGCTTGTATACCAGCAGCTATTATAGGCGTATTTTTTGATGAAGTGTTTGAAGCATTATTTTATAACCCATTTTGTATAGCTCTTGCTTTAATTATATTTGGTATTGCTTTTATTGTAGTAGAAAATTTTAATGAGAAAAGAAAGAACCTAAATTTAAAGCAAACAAATTCTCAAATTACCTACAAAGATGCTATTATAATTGGAATCTTTCAATTAATAGCTGCTATATTTCCTGGAACATCACGTTCAGGTGCAACTATTATAGGAGGATTGTTAATTGGACTGTCAAGACCAAATGCCGCAGAGTTTACTTTCTATTTGGCAATTCCAACCATGTTAGGAGCTAGTTTATTAAAATTAGTTAAGTTTGGATTTAGGTTTACAAGTTTGGAATTGATGATTTTATTAGTAGGAATGCTAGTTTCTTTTTTAGTTTCAGTATTGGTTATCAAATTTTTAATGAATTATATTAAAAAACATAATTTTAAGCCATTTGGTTATTATAGAATTATTTTAGGAGTAATTGTGTTATTTTATTTTTGTGTAATGAAATAAAAATATTTGAAAATTGAATGACTTTTAGCAACCAAAAAAATAGGGAAGATGAATCTTTCCTATTTTTGTTACCGTTCAATGAAAATATTGACAATTGAATAAAATCATAGTATGATAAAAATATATTATTTCAAAAAAATTTAAAATCTATTAAATTTTCCAAAAAAATAGCAAAACAAGAGAAAAGAGGTGAAAAAAAAAGAATACTATAAATTTTACTATAAAATAAAGTTTGACTCGAGGATAAAAACGAATTAAAATAAAGAAAAGAGGGAAAGTATGAAGAAATTTACCTATTATGATTATTTACGATATAGAGCCATGACTTTTGAATTAAAAGATAGGCAAGAAGAATATCGTTTACAAAAAGGAGTACATCAGTATAAAGATAAAGGCTATAAAATTATTTTAGAAAACAAAGGAGAAGTGGTTCAAATCATTAATAAAGCATTAGCCTTACAAAATACTCAATATGCTATTTCAAAGGACGATATTGTAAAATATAATAGTAGTTTTATTACAAGAGATTTTAGAGCACAAGAAGCGGATATTGTTTATCAGAAAATAGGAGAGGATGTATTTTTTCTAATTGAACAGCAATCACAAGTAGATTATTCAATGTCATACCGTATGTTAAATTATTGTATCGAAATTATAAGAAGTGCAATTGATAAGAAGAAACTCAAAAATAAGGAATATGAGATGCCAGTTGTTTATCCAATTGTATTATATACAGGGAAAAGAAAATGGAATGCAAAAACATATTTCGAAGAATCTCAAAAGAAAATGAAGGGTGTACAGAAAAATAACTTTACTTCTTATAATTTAATTGATATTAATGAATATGAAGAAGATGACTTATGGGAACAAGAAAATTTTTTAGCCAAATTATTATTATTAGAAAAAGCAAAGGAAAGTGGTAAGGTGAAGGAATATTTAGATAGAATGGGGAAAGTTAAATTGAAGGATGAAGAAATTAGCATATTGATAAGATTTCTTTATAGTAGTTTAGACACAAAAATAGAAGAAGAACAAATTCAAAAATTTGCAGAACAAGTAATAAAAGATAGGAAAGAAGGTGGTTATATGTTAACAGTATTAGAAGAATATTTTATTAGTTTAATTGATGAAGGACTTAAAAGTGGAATTAAAAAAGGCGTTAAAAAAGGAATACGAGAAGGAAGACAAAAAGGAATACAAGAAGGAAGACAAAAAGGAATACAAGAAGGAATGGAAAAAGGAATACAAGAAGGGAAAGAGAGTGGAAAGTTAGAAATATTAAAGCAAACAGTAACAAATATGTTGAAATTTGGAGAAAAAGACGAAACAATTATGAAATATATAGGTATTGAAAAGGAAGAATTAGAAAACATAAAAGGCATGATTTAAAATTCATGCCTATTCAATTTTGCGATTGGTTCTTTCATTACTTGAACCACACATTTTTTCATATTCTTTACATTTAATTTTATAGTCCATTTGCATACATAGGTAACGATAATAACTGCAACCTTGTTCGTATTGCATCATTAATTCATTCATGTCCATATTAGGTGGAGGCATATTATAATCCATAAAAGGTGGCATAAAGCCATTATTAAAATCACGTTCCATTTCATCAACTCCTTAATTTAAGTATATGCTAGATAATGAAGATATAACACTTAAAAAGCGTTTGAAAACCCTATAAATCAAAGTTCAAAAAAGGAAAAATAGCCATAAATAAAAAACTATAAAAGGCAGCTAATAAACCATGAAGTAGTTTTCCCAATAAATAAGGTTTAATCGATAAATCTGTTTTTGAAGTAATACTCCATACTTGAAGAAGAATAGAAATACCACCAAAACCAAGCAAAAAAGCAGTGAAAATAATATTCAAAGAAAGTTTTTTGCAAGGGATCGTACAAATACTATTGATACCATTCGTAATTTCCAATATGCCAGTTAAAAGTCCTTGTATAAAGTTGGTGTCAATATGAAAAAACTGAAAAAATGGATTCAGTAAAATAGTAAAGCTATTTAAAAGTCCACTAGCTTTAAAAATAGAAATAATACTTGAAAAAATAACAACAAAGCCACCAATTAAAAGAATAGTAGAAATACTACTGGTAATACTTTGAGCTAAAATTTCTCCCAAATTAGAAAAACAGATAGATTCTTTAGAAGTTTGAGAGGATGTACGAAAAGAACTAGAAAGAGTATGGGTATCTTTTTTCCAATAACGAAATAGAAAACCTACTGTTATACAGGCCAATATATGGGTAATAAATAGCAAAATTCCAATCGTTGTATTATGAAACATTAAAATGCCAACTGTTCCAATAATAAATAATGGTCCAGAATTATTAGTAAAACTAAGTAATCTTTCACATTCTTCTTTACTACAAATATTATTTTGTCTAAAATTACAAGCAATTTTGGCACCTATAGGGTAACCACTAATAATTCCCATAATAAAGGCAAAGGCACCTTCTCCACGTATATTAAAAAATGGTTTCATCAAAGGATTTAATACATTACCGAATTAAAGTAACCATATTGGTGTGCATGAGTAATTCTGTTGCAACAAAAAATGGGAATAAAGAGGGAATAACCGAATTAGCCCAAAGTGACAATCCGGATTTTACAGCTGGAAGATTACTTTTCGAAAAAATTAATAAACAAAAAGTAAAACCTAAAAATAAAAGGGAGAAGAAATTTCTTTTTAATTTTATAACATAAATACTTGGCTTGGCAATCATGATAAACCTCTTTCTAAAAAATGATATAATATAATATATTTCTAAAAAATTAGATTATGAATTTGATTGTAATAACACAATATACTTTAGTAGATACTATTATCTAAACAAGGAAGAACAGTAAAATACAGGAAAAAACACTAGTTAAATTTATTGATTCACCTTGATTTTTTCATTCATTTATAGTAGAATAAAAAACATAAAAAATGACGTAATGAGAAAAGAAAAAAAGTAATAAAATATAGTAAAATAAAATTAAAAGGAAGTGAATTCATGGGTATTGAAAAACAAATTGAAAGTTTAAAAATAGCAAAAGAAAGAATTTTTTATCAAGAACCAATGGAAAAACACACAACTTTTAAAATTGGAGGACTAGCTGAGTGTTTCGTAAAAATAGAAAACAAAGAAGAATTAAAAGAAATTCTAGAAATTGTTAAAAAATATAATATACCAATAACCATTATAGGAAATGGAAGTAATTTACTAGTTTTAGATGGAGGAATAAAAGGAATTACTTTAATGATAAAACTAGAAAAAATAGAATTACAAGAAAAAGGTGAAACAATAGAAATAACAGTAGGAGCAGGCGAAAAGCTAGGAAAATTAGCACAAATATGCTTAAATAAAGAAATAACAGGTCTAGAAGAATTATCAGGAATACCAGGAACCATAGGAGGAGCAATCAGAATGAATGCTGGTGCACATGGAAGAGAAATGAAAGATATTGTAAAAAAAGTAAAATGTATAGACTATCAAGGGAGAGAAAAAGAATTTACAAAAGAGGAATTACAGTTCGATTATCGAAGTAGTATCTTTAAAAAAGAAAAATATATTATACTAGAAACAACTTTAGCATTACAAAAAGGAGACAAACAAGAAATAAAAGCTAAAATGGAAGAGTATGCAAGCTATAGAAGAGAAAAACAACCAATTGAATATCCAAGTGCAGGAAGTACCTTTAAAAGAGGGAATGACTTTATAACAGCTAAATTAATTGATGAAGCAGGACTAAAAGGTTATGCGATAGGTGATGCAGAAATATCAATTAAACACAGTGGTTTTGTTATCAATAAAGGAAAAGCAAAGGCAAAGGATGTTTTAGAATTAGTAGAATATATTCAAAATAGAGTATATGAAAAATTTCAGAAAAAAATTGAATTAGAAATAGAAGTGATAGGAGAAAAATAAAATGAATGGTTTTATGCAATGGTTTCAATCAAGTAACAAAATGAAAAGATGGATGTTTTTAATCGTAATAGGAATTTTGCTTGCTTGTTATGGACTAGCAGAAATATTAGTTATGAAAGAAATTTCTTTTGAAGAAGTTGGAAAAGTAGTATTTGTATTTGTATTAGGATTTATTTCAATTGTATTAGGTTTAATTTTTCTAAACAAAAGAACCATGGAAGTCTTAATTGAAGCAACAGATGAAAGAATGGAAAACAAGAAAAATGTAAATGTAAAATCATTAATATTTAATAAAACAGTTTATGATAAAGGACCTAATATTGTGGTAATAGGTGGAGGAACAGGACTAAATACGGTACTTTCTGGATTAAAAAATTATACTAGTAATTTAACAGCCATTGTAACCATTTCAGATTATGGAGAAGAGGCAACTAATTCAAGAAAAGCCTTAGAAATGTTACCATTAGGAGATGTAAAAGACAGTATGGTTTCTCTTGCTTCAAAAGAAGGAGAAATTGATAAATTATTAAACTATGAATTCAAAACAGGTAAATTAGCAGGGCTTGGATTTTCTGATATCTATTTTTCTGCTATGAAAGAAATTAATGGAAACTTAGGAGATGCTATTATAAAAAGTAACGAAGTATTAGGAATGATTGGAAAAGTTATACCAGTAACATTAGATGAAATGAAAATTGTAGCAGAATTAGCAAATGGATACATTGTAGAGCAAAAATCTAGAATTCAAGAAGTAATAGCAGAAAAACTAACAAGAATTAGTCGAATTGTACTCAATCCATCTAATTGTAAAGCAGCTCCTGGAGTAGTAGAAGCAATTAAAAATGCAGATTGTGTTATTATTGGACCAGGAAGTTTATATACCAATGTAATTCCCAATTTATTAGTCAATGGTGTAGCAAAAGCTATTAAAGAAAGTCCAGCTATTAAAGTTTATATTAGTAATATTATGACAGAACCTGGACAAACAGATGAATTTAGTGTATCAGATCACTTAAAAGCCATTATCGAACATTGTGGAAAAGGAATGATTGATTATTGTATTTATGATACAGGAGAAGTTATTCCAGAATTTATTAAAAAATACAACATAGAAGGACAAGAACTAGTAGAACAAGATATTAATAGAGTAAAGGGAATTAAATTTTTACAAAGAAACTTATCGATGGTAATCAATGACCATATTAGACATGATCCCAATTTAGTAGCAGCATCTATCATAGAATTAATTTGTGATGACTTAAAATATCAAGATAAACAAAATGATCCACAATATTTAATGTTAAATAACAAGCTAAGAGAAGACAAAAGGATTGGAAAAATAAAAAAAGCAATGAAGAAAAAAGAAAAGAAAAATAAGGAAGGAAAACGAACCAAAACAGTAAAAGGAAAAAGTAAATTTAGTAATAAATATAAAGATAGAATAGCAGCTATACGTGAATCAAATGACAAATTAAAAATGCCAGTTATAGAAAAAGAAACAGCTCCAAAAGAGAACAAGCAAGAAAAAGTAAAAGAAGAAGCTGTACAAAAAGAACCTGTAAAAATAGAAGAAATTAAAGAAACAAGCAAAATAGAAAAGACAGAAGAAATAACCCCAATAGATTTAGAACAAGCAAAAGCCAATTTAGAACAAGTTTTAGCGGCAGCAAAAGCAGACCTAGAAAAAACAAAAGCAGATAAAGAAAATTTAGAAATACCTAAAACAATGGAAACAGTAGAAGTAATAGAAACCAAAACTACTAAGCCAAAGAAAACAACAGCCAAAACAACTAAGGTAGCTAAAAGTACGAAAACTACTAGAACCACTAAAACAACTCAAACAACAAAAGAAAGTGAAAAAGTTAAAACAACCAAACCAAAAAGTGCAAGAGGAATGAAAAAGAAAAAACAAACGACAGAAGAAGTATAAACATTTTAGATAATAAAAAATCTAAGAAGGGAAGAAAAAAAGATGCAATTTACGAAAGAAAGCTTAAATTTAGAAGAAGGACTAAACAAAGAATGGATACTAACAAATGGAATAGGTGGATTTAGCTCTTCCACAATTATTGGAGCCAATACTAGAAAATATCATGGATTATTAATTGCACCACTTATGCCACCTGCTAAAAGATTTTTAGTATTATCAAAATTAGATGAAAGTATTGAAATAAGAAACAAAAAATATGACTTATATACCAACATATGTAAAAATTATATTTCTCATGGATATGAATATCAAGAAGAATTTAGAAAAGAATATGTTCCTATTTTTAAATATCAAGTAGGAAAAGTAGAAATTACCAAAATGATAGGTATGGAATATGGACACAATACAGTAGGAGTCTATTACAAAATAAAAAATGAAGGAACCAAAGCAAAATTTACTTTAGCACCAGTTATTAATTTTAGGGACTTTCATCAAATGAATACAGGACATTATTTTGATGTAAAACAAAACATTAACCAAACAAAAGTAAAATTAGTGATAGATGGTAATGCACAAACACCAATCTATATGAACTTATCAGAAGGAAAATATATCGAACATCGAAATGATACATTTTCTAATATGTTTTATATAGAAGAAGAAAAAAGAGGATTTTACCCAGAAGAAAATCATGCAGTAACAGGTGTTTATGAGGTAGAAATACCAGCAAAAACAGAAAAAGAAATCTCATTTATTTGTTCTTTAGAAGAAAATATTGAACAAAAAAATGTAAGAAGATTGATTAACAATGAAATTATACGTTTAGGAGAAATAATTAATAAATCTTTATTAATTGATAATAGAAAACAAAATAAAACTAAGAAAGAATTAGAAAAAGAAGAGTTAATTAAAACTTATTTGATGGCTACTGACAATTTTGTAGTATATAGACAATCTTTTCATTTACACACAATATTAGCAGGTTATCCATGGTTTTTGGATTGGGGACGTGATACTTTAATCGCTTTTGAAGGATTGGTTTTAATTCCAAAAAGATTTGAACTAGCCAAAGAAATTTTATTAACAATGATTAGAGATGTCAAATTTGGTTTAATTCCAAATGGCTATTCAGGTTATGATAATAGACCACTTTATAATAGTGTAGATGCGTCGTTGTTATTATTTGAGCAAGTGGAAAAATATATTCAATACACAGGAGATTATGAATTTGTAAAAGAAAAAATATATCCAATTTTTGAAGAAATTTTAGAAAATTATTGTCAAGGAATTGATGTAGATAATAACAATATCTATTTAGATTCAGATGGGCTAATTGTATCTGGTACCAAAACAACGCAAAATACATGGATGGATGCAAAATATAATGGCATAGCTGTTACGCCAAGAAATGGAAAAGCTGTAGAAATCAATGCTATGTGGTATAATGCTAATTGTATCATGGCTAAACTTTGTAAAAAATTCAAACATCCAATTTTAGCCAAAAAATATAAAGAAATAGCACAAAAATGTAAAGAAACTTTTTTGGAAAAATTTTATTATCCAAAAAAGAAATGTTTATATGATGTACTAGGAGATGGAAAAATAAGACCCAATCAATTATTTGCTTTAAGTCTAACTTATCCTGTATTAGAGCCAAATTCATTTGAAGCTAATCAAATGTTAGAAACAGTAGAAAAGAAATTGTTAAATGCGTATGGCTTAAAGACTTTGGCTAAAGGTGAAGAAAATTATGTAGAAGTCTATGAAGGAGATCCAGAAAAAAGAGATACAAGTTATCATCAAGGTATTACATGGCCATGGCTATTAGGATTATATTATAATAGTTTGAAAAATAGTTTGCAAGTAGCTAAAAAAGCAGAAGAGAAAAAAATATGGGAAGAAAAAATAGAAAAATTTGTTGAGAAAACAACCAAAACTTTTCAAAAGGAAATCTTTGATAATGGCTGTATAGGAGGTATTGCAGAACTTTATGATTCGATTAAACCACAATTACCAAAAGGTACGATTAATCAAGCTTGGAGTGTAGCAGAAGTATTTCGAATTATTTTAAGAAAATAATAAGTTTAGTTAAAATATTAGTTTAGGTAAAAGATAATGTAGGAGAAAAAGGATGTTAACAATTGAAAATTTAGAAAAAGAATTAAAAAACGGAACCTTACAAAGTTTATATCTTTTATATGGAGAAGAAGTATTTTTATTAGAATCATCAATCAAAAAAATAAGAAGTTTATTTGGAGAGGCTATTAAAGGAATCAATTATATTTCTATAGATGAAACCAATTATAATGAATTAATAGCAGATATTGAAACACCAAGTTTTGGTTATGAAAAAAAGTTGATAATTGCAAAAAATACAGGATTATTTAAAAAAGAGGGAAAAAGAAAAAATGCAGAATTAGCCCATATAAGAGAAAAAATCAATACTTATTTAAAAGATAATATCGAAATAGTAAATACAAGTGTAGTATTAGTCTTTATAGAAGAAGAGGCAGATACCAAACAAGAACTTTATACAACAATTGATAAATTAGGAGTAATATGCAAATTTGATTATCAAAAACCATTGCAAATTGAAAAAAGGATTCAAGCAATTTGCAATGGATACAAAGTAACAATAGAACCTGCTACTTTAAGATATTTTATAGAATGTTGTGGAACCAATATGCAAGATTTAATTAATGAAATACGAAAATTGATTGAATATGTAGGAGAAAATGGAAACATACAAAAAGAAGATATCGATCAATTAGCTACCAAAAAACTAGAAAGTGTTATTTTTGACTTAACAGATTCTTTAGGAAAGAAAAATATTGCAAAAGCATTAGAAGTTTTAAAAAATCTAATTTATGCCAAAGAACCATTGCAAAAAATATTAATTACATTATATAATCATTTTAAAAAATTATATTTGGTAAAACTTTCTATAAGGTTTAATAAAAATATAATGAATAGTTTAAATTTAAAGCCGAATCAAACATTTTTAATAAATAAATACCAAACACAAGCTAATTATTTTTCAGAAAGAGAACTAAAAGATATTTTGCAAAATTTAAGAGATTTAGATAGTGACTATAAAATAGGATTGATTGATTTACAAATAGGATTAGAAACAATTCTTTGCCAATATTGTTATATTAAATAAAAAATGAATAATAAAACCAAATATTGATAAAAATAAGTTTAATAATTATTTTATGAATAGGTGGTTTTTTATTATGTTAAAAAATAAAAAGAAAATGCTAATATTAGGAACAATAGTGTCTTTTTTAATAACGATTATTTTATTTATCATGCTATATGAAAATAAATCAGTAGAGGCATTGTCTAAATATGGTTCAAGAGGAAGTGAAGTAACACAAATTCAAACAAAATTAAAAAGATGGGGCTATTACAATGGAAATGTGGATGGTATTTATGGAACACAAACACTAAATGCAGTTAAATATTTTCAAAGAAAAAATGGTTTAACAGTTGATGGGATTGCAGGTCCTGCTACTTTAAAAGCTATGGGGATTTATACTTCTAGTTCAACATCATCTAATACAGGTAGTAGTAGCAATTCTAATAATGTAAATTTGCTGGCAAGATTAATTTATGGAGAAGCAAGAGGAGAGCCTTATACAGGTCAAGTGGCAGTAGGAGCAGTTGTTATGAACCGCGTGAAAAGTAGTTCTTTTCCCAATAGTATATCAGGAGTAATTTATCAATCAGGCTCATTTGATGCAGTAAGAGATGGACAAATTAATTTAACGCCAGATGCAACTGCTAAAAAAGCAGCACAAGATGCCTTAAATGGATGGGATCCTAGTTATGGAGCTATTTACTATTTTAATCCTTCTACCGCAACTAATAAATGGATATGGTCAAGACCTATGACAGTAACAATTGGTAGACATAGATTTTGTAAATAAATAAACCAAAAGACTTCAAATGTGTTTCTTCATACATTTGAAGCCTTTTTTAATTAAAGATTATGGGCGTATTTATTTTTTCGTTTTCGTTTTCGTTCTCGTTTTCGTTCCATCCGTATATACTTTTTTATATTTTTTTGCCTTTCAGATGGTTTAAAATGATTACGTTTTTTTCCCATAAAAGTACTCCTTTCCGTTTAGAAATTATGTTAATATTATATAATGAATTTAATAAAAAGTCAATTTAAAAGGATAGATTTTTTTCTCTTGACAAAATGTTGCCAAATTGATAATATATAACTAAATTTAATGAACAAATAAAGCTAAAAAAGCAAATTTGATGGGCGAACGAAGACCAAGCAAAATATATAAGAATCTAAAAGGTCAAAGAACTCTAATCATGCCCTTTTGTTATTTTGGAAGGAATGGTAAAAATGAACTTATATCCCAATGAATGTTTTGACAAAGTTGAGCAAATTACAATAGAGTATTTACAAAAAAATAAAATAAAAGCTCTAATTTTAGATGTTGACAATACCTTAATAGACTATCATAGAAACCTATCACAAAATGTTGTGAAATGGACAGAACAACTTAAAAAAAATGGGATAAAATTATATATATTATCAAATACCAATCATAAAGAAAAAGTAGAAGAAGTAAGTAAAACACTACAAATACCATACCGAAATTTAGCTAAAAAACCATTCAAAGCAGGATTTCTAAAAGTACAAAAAGAATTAGAAGAAGAACCAAAAAACATAGCAGTTGTAGGAGATCAGATTTTTACAGACATCTTAGGAGGAAATAGATGTCAAATGTTTACCATACTAGTAGAACCAATTACTAAAAAAGATTTTTGGTATACAGCATGGAAACGACCAATTGAGAATAAAATAAAAAATAGATATAAAAGAAGTAAAATAAAGGAGAAATAAAATGTATCTAAATGATGTACATATTGCTTATTATGTAGGAGTTGTAGTCATAGGATTAATCATTGGTCAATTAGTAGATTGGGCAAATAAAAGATTACCAGAATATAAAAGTGTTTTATCAAAAGATATTATTACACAGTATCAATTAAAAGGAAAGCCAAACTATATATTAATGTTAGTAACAGCCATTATCTATGCAACATTATTATATACCTTTGGAATAAAAGAAACATTAATTGCAAACTTAGACTTAATTAAATATTTGCTATTAACCCCTATGTTATTATCGGTATTTGTTATCGACTATAAATTGCAAATCATACCAAACCGACTAAATTTGACGATATTCGAGATTGGATTTTTGTTTGCCTTTTTATATGGCTTATCAAATGTTGCTATTACCATTAATATGTTATTAGGCATGTTAGCAGGAGGAGGAGGATTCCTATTAATTACTTTATTAGGAGGACTTTTCTATGGAAAAGAAGCAATGGGATTTGGTGATGTCAAATTAATGGGAGCGTTAGGATTATATTTTGGTTTATCGAATATCATTATCATAACACTAGTTTCCTTTTTAATTGGAGCAATACTTAGTATTGTATTATTGCTAACAAAAATAAAAAAATCAGATGAATATATACCATTTGGACCATTTATTGTCATAGCAACTTTTATTAGTATGTATGTACCATTTGAACAAATCAAAACAGTTTTAATGCAAATATTTACCTTAGGAATGTATCATGGATAATTTGACAAAGTTAAGAATTTGAAAATTAAAGTCAAGGGGGATAAAATGAACGCTAAACTACAATGGTTGAGAAATAAAATGTCTAGTTTAGATTTACAAGGATTTATTATAACGAATCCAGTTAATATACGTTATTTGACTAATATTGATGCAGAAGGTATTTTACTAATAACAAGAAAAGAAAATATTTATATTACAGATAGTAGATATATTGAGCAAGTTCACAGTACCTTAACATTATTTGATGAAATCATTGTATATGATGTTCATGATGTATCAAAAGATGATTATGAAAATTTCTTTTTATTTTGTGAAAATGTTGGATTTGAAGAATATAACATTTCTTATGCTAAATATAAAGAATATATTAGAAAATTCAAAATTTATAATTTTGTAGAAACAGAATATATGATAGAAAAGCAAAGAATGATAAAAGACCAAGAAGAAATTAGCAACATACAAAAAGCCTGTGAAATAACAGATAATTGTTTTGAATATATATTATCTTATATTAAACCAGGTATGACAGAAAGGCAAATTGCCAATGAAATAGAAGAATATTATAAACAAAGGTCAGGAGGATTAGCATTTGATACAATTGTTGCATCAGGAGAAAACACTTCAAAGCCACATGCTGTACCAACTAACCGAAAAATTCAAGAAAAAGATATCATAACCATTGATATGGGATGTCAAGTAAATGGCTATTGTTCTGATATGACAAGAACCTTTTTTGTTGGAGAAGTGCTAGAAGAAGTTAAGCCTATTTATGACTTAGTATTAAAAAACCAAAAACAAACAGGTGAGCAATATAAAGATGGAATCAGTACGAGATTAATAGCCAAAATGGTAGAAAATGATTTTAAATTATATGGCTATAACTTAGTCCATAGCTTAGGTCATGGTGTTGGAATGGAAATTCATGAAGCACCTTATATAAGTTATAAATCTGATACACAACTAAAAGAAAATATGGTAGTTACCAATGAGCCAGGAATTTATTTGGCTGGAAAATTTGGCGTAAGAATTGAAGATACTGTTCTAATTACCAAATTTGGTTGTATAAATTTGACCAAATCTGGGAAAGATTATATTATCATTTCATAAATATTAAATACTGAGCTATAAACAATTGGCAAAAGAGTATTATAAAAATAAACTAAAATTTCGAAAAACTTGATTTTTGCGGAAAAATATAGTAAAATAGAACAGACAAATAAAAATAGAATAAATGAAAATAGAAGGGAGAAAATATTATGGCATCAGTATACTCAGCAGGAGATTTTAGAAATGGAACCACATTTGAAATGGAAGGAAATGTATATAGAATTGTAGAATTTCAACATGTAAAACCAGGAAAGGGGTCAGCATTTGTAAGAACCAAACTAAAAAATGTAATTACAGGAGCAACCTTAGAAAAAACATTTAATCCATCAGACAAATTTCCAGCAGCAGAAATTGAGAAAAAAACTATGCAATATTTATATAATGATGGAGGATTATACTATTTCATGGATAATGAAACCTATGATCAAACACCATTAAATGAAGAACAATTAGGAGATTGTCTAAAATATTTAAAAGAAAATATGGAAGTAACCATACTATCTTTCAAAGGTAATACCTTTGCTGTAGAACCACCAACATTTGTGGAACTAGAAGTTACATACACAGAACCAGGATTTAGTGGAAACACTACAACTACATCAGGAAAACCTGCTAAACTAGAAACTGGTTTAGAAATCCAAGTTCCATTGTTCGTTAATATCGGAGATATTTTAAAAATCGATACAAGAACATGTGAATATATGGAAAGAATTTAAGAAAGGTGAATACAAAATGAGAAAATTAAAAAACGAATATAAAAGTTTTTTAGATGACATAGAAAAAAATATAAAAAATAAAGAAGACTTAAACTATATAAAAGGAAGATTAACAACCTTTGTAGACGTAGTATTAGATGAAATAGATTATATATTAGAATATAAACAAGAAGAAATGGACAAAATAGAAGACACACAAAATCAATTAAACGAAAAAATTGGAAAAATGCAACAAGTAATTGACAATATAGAAAAAGATATTTATACAGAAGAAGGATTTGACTTTGAAATTGTTTGCCCATATTGTAATTATGAATTCATAATAGATGTAGATGAAAACAAGACAGAAGTTGAATGTCCAGAATGTCAAAATGTTATAGAATTAGATTGGTCAGGAGAAGTAGAAGAAGATTTAGACAATCAAAGCGGTTGTCTAGGTGGGAATTGTTCTAGCTGTCATGGATGTGATGAAAATGAACAAGACCAAGAAGATGATGATATGTAATGTGCAAAGGGAATTTCCCTTTGCACATTTTTATTTTTGAATAATGATTAAGGATACTAGTAGTGAACGCTAACCATTAAGATTGTTAAAAATAGTTAATAGGATTGATATAGTTTCCCTCTAGGCGAATGCCTAAATGAAGGTGCGGACCAGTTGTAGCACCATTAGTTGGTTTTCCTTCTGAATCGAAATATTGATTTCCTTTTACACCATAAACATTTTTAGGACCAACATGACCAATTACTTGTCCTTGTTTAACAGTATCACCTACATTTACGATAAAATTGGGGTCACAATGACAATAGCTTATTTTGTAATTATCAAAAGAAAGTGTAATGGTGTAACCACCAGCTCCTAAAAATTGCCTAAAGGTAATTTCACCATCATGGACAGCAATAAAATTACTACCCTGTGGGGCAGGTATGTCAATTCCAGAATGAGAAGAAGAGGCTCCGAGAGGTAGGAGAAGTACGTTTTCCAAAAGGAGAACTTATTTTTGTGTAACCTGGAATAGGCCAAACAAATCCATTGGGATTAAAGTCTAAAATTTCAGAATTATTATTATTAGAATAGGATAAATTGTTTATTTTAAAAATGGGAATAAAAAAGATGATAATAAAAAACGTTAGAAAAAAAAACAATACATAAAAGATTTTAAAATTTTTGGGAATGGCAATCACCTCATTTATATTAGAATAAAATACTTGTTATGAAAATAAATTATGGCAGGGGTAGAAGGACTCGAACCCTCACAGGCGGTTTTGGAGACCGATGTGCTACCATTGACACTATACCCCTATTTGCTAATAACAATTACTATCTTAGCATAAAAAAAAGATTTTAGCAATAATTTTTTCAAAAATTATTGACTTTTTTTTACACTAATAATATAATATATGAAATTGAATGATTACGGTGATAAAGAAAAAGTATGATAGGCTCATTTTAAAGAGAACTGGTGATGGTGAGATTCCAGTAATGAGTGCATATGGGGAACTTTGGAGTAATTTTTTAAAGAAGGTGCTTAAAATTTTAGATTTTAAGAATTAGGGTGGAAACGCGGAAATGAACTTTCGTCCCTAGCTAGGCTAGGTTTCGGAGTTTTTTTTTTGAAATTAATGAAAATCAGTGTTTTGAACCATTTTTAATGAAGGAGGAATTGTTATGGTAAAGTCAATGGAAACTTTGGTAGCACTTTGTAAAAACAGAGGATATGTATATTCAGGTTCTGAAATTTATGGAGGATTAGCCAATACATGGGATTATGGACCTTTGGGAGTAGAATTAAAGAATAATGTAAAAGAAGCATGGAGAAGAAAATTTATACAAGAAAGTCAATATAATGTTGGGTTAGATGCAGCCATTTTAATGAATCCAACAACATGGGTAGCATCTGGTCATGTAGGAGGATTTTCAGATCCATTAATAGATTGTAAAGAATGTAAGACTAGACATAGAGCAGATAAATTGATTGAAGAATGGATGCATGACAATAATTGTGAAGAAATTGTAGATGGTTGGTCAGATGAAAAAATGATAGCCTATATGGATAAACACCAAATAAATTGTCCAAATTGTGGAAACCATAATTTTACAGATATTCGAAAATTTAATTTGATGTTTAAAACATTTCAAGGTGTAACAGAAGATGCCAAATCAGAAATTTATTTAAGACCAGAAACGGCACAAGGAATTTTTGTTAATTTTAAAAATGTTATGAGAACAACAAGAAGAAAATTACCAATGGGAATTGCACAAATTGGAAAAGCTTTTAGAAATGAAATAACACCAGGAAACTTTACTTTTCGAACAAGAGAATTCGAACAAATGGAACTTGAATTTTTCTGTAAGCCAGGAACCGATTTAGAATGGCAAAGCTATTGGAAAGAATTTTGCAAGCAATGGTTATTAAACTTAGGAATGACAGAGGAAAATATTAGATTAAGAGATCATTCACCAGAAGAATTATCCCATTATAGTAATGGAACAACTGATATTGAATATGCCTTCCCATTTGGATGGGGAGAATTATGGGGAATTGCAGATCGAACAGATTTTGATTTAAAAAGCCATATGAAAGTATCCAAGGAAGATTTTAGTTATACAGATTTAGAAACAGGAGAAAAATTTGTACCATACTGTATTGAGCCATCTGTTGGAGCAGATAGAGTAACATTAGCATTTTTGTGTGATAGTTATGAAGAAGAAAAACTAGAAGATGGAGATACAAGAATTGTACTACATTTACATCCAGCACTTGCACCATATAAAGTTGCAATATTGCCACTTTCTAAAAAATTGTCCAACAAAGCTCAAGAAGTTTATCAAAAACTTTCAAAGAAATTTATGTGTGATTATGATGAAGCAGGAAGTATTGGAAAACGCTATAGAAGAGAAGATGAAATCGGTACGCCATATTGTGTAACAGTAGATTTTGATACATTAGAAGATGATACTGTTACAATAAGAAATAGAGATACCATGGAACAAATACGATTAAAAATTGATGAAGTAGCAACATGGGTAGAAGAAAAATTAGAATTTTAAAATTAAAAATATCACTTGAAAAAATCAGCAAGTGATATTTTTGTTACAATTCATCCATATTATTACATAACCCAATATATTTTTATTTCATAACACATGAACAGTATTTTGTTCATGTAGAAAAAAATGAGAATTCTAAATTATAAAAAGATTCATTTTATTAATTTAAGTTATAAATCCATTTTTTATGGATATACTTTTATTAAAATAGAATGGAGGTTTTATTATGAATTTAGAAAGAGTATATACCATTTTAAACAATGATGAAAAATTTGATATTTATTATAATGAAAGACCTATATGGATTCAAGGAATTAACGAAAATGAGCAAATGGCAAAAGTTGGATTTGTCGATAGCTTTGAGGAAAAAGATGTTTTTATAAAAGATTTATATGAAAGAAATTTATAGAAAATTCGTAAAAAATACCTTTTATATTGTATGAAGATTGTTACAGTGGTGGAGTATTTTCTTTTGTAAGTTTAAATGATGTTGGTGAACGATAATGTGACGAATATGATAAAAAATAATGTAATTTGACTTATATTTCTATTTAAGTTACAATAAATTGGCAAGATTTTTTAAAAATAAAATCAGACAAAAGAAGGAGGAATTTTATGGAAATACAATATCAAGATAAAATAATAGAAACAAAAGAAAATGTAACCATACAAGAATTATTAAAAGAAGAAATTGAAAAAAGTCAATATCCTGTTATAGGAGCTATATTTAACAACGAATATGTCAATTTAGGTTATCCTATCAAACAAGATGGAGAAATTAAATTAATTGATCTATCATCCAAAGAAGGAACTAAAATTTATAGAAGAACGATTATTTACATTTTAGAAAAAGCAGTAGAAGAAGTTTGTCCCAATAAAAAGATAATTGTTAATTACCAATTACCAAATTCAATGTTTTGTGAAATCGAACAAACGGAAATAACAGAAGAACTCATACAAAAATTAGACGAAAAAATGCGTCAAATTGTAAAAAAGGATATACCAATTAAACAAGTGATTATGACACGTAAGCAAGCAGAAGAGTTTTACCAAAAAAATGACATATCAAAAGGAAGATTACAATTAGATCAATTAGATAATCAAGAAATCTATATGTATTATTGTGAAGATTATTATAATTATTGTTATGGAACCATTGCTAATCGTACAGGTACAACTAAAAACTTTGAAATTATAAAATATGAAGACGGATTTTTGGTAAGATATCCAAGTTCAGATAAGCCAAAACAATTACCAAAATTAATCGAAACCAAAAAATTAGCATGGGCATTAAATGAATATGATGACATTCATAAAATACTAAATGTTAATACAGTTTATAAATTAAACAAAGCAATGGAAGAAGGACAAATAAAAGACATCATTATGTTAGATGAAGCATTACATGAAAAGAAAATAGCCAATATAGCAGACAAAATAGCACAAAACAGAAAAGTAAAAATGATTTTAATTGCAGGTCCGTCTTCTTCAGGAAAAACAACTTTTGCACAAAGATTAGGAATTCAATTAAGAATTAATCGAATCAAACCTGTTACCATATCAGTTGACAATTACTTTGTAGAAAGGAAAGAAACCCCAAGAGATAAAAATGGAAACCTAGATTTTGAATGTATAGAAGCAATTGATTTAGAACTATTTAATGACCATTTAACCAAGTTACTAAATGGCGAAGAAATTGAAATGCCAGAATTTGATTTTCATGAAGGAACTAAAAGATATAATGGTAAAAAACTAAAATTAGAGGCAGATCAAGTATTAGTCATAGAAGGAATTCATTGTTTAAATGATAAATTAACAAGTAAAATTGCAAAAGACCAAAAATACAAAATTTATATTAGTGCATTAACAGTTTTGAATATGGATCGATACAATAGAATATCAACAACTGACACCAGATTAGTTAGAAGAATTGTAAGAGATTATCAATTTAGAGGATATGATGCTAAACATACCCTAGCATCTTGGCACATGGTAAATAATGGAGAAGAAAAAAATATATTTCCATATCAAGAAGAAGCAAACAGCATATTTAACACATCTTTAATTTATGAATTGGGTGTCTTAAAAGGAGTTGTTATGCCATTATTGGAAGAAATTAAGCAACAAGAACCAGAATATGCAGAAGCTAGAAGACTGATTAATATGTTAAAATATTTTGAAACGATACCACCAGAATATGTTCCAACAAATTCTTTATTAAAAGAATTCTTAGGTGGTGGAGATTTTAAATATTAATGAATAGAAAGTTGTGATTGTATTTTAAAGGAGAACATATGAATACAAGAAATTTTGTTGAAATAGATGAAGAATTTATTTGTGAAAATTGTGGTAAAAAAGTTCCCAAATTGGGATATTCTTGTAGAAACCATTGTCCATATTGTTTACATTCTAAACATGTTGATAAAAATCCAGGAGACAGAGAAGAACAATGCCATGGAGTTTTACAACCAGTTAGCTTAGAAATAGATGGAAAAAAGGGATATGTTATTATTTTTCAGTGTAAAAAGTGTGGAGCAATTAGAAAGAATAAATCAGCAAAAGATGATAATATGGACTTAATAATAGATTTAAGTAGTAAACAAATTTGATAGACAAATTAGAGACGTTTGGTTATTTCATTTGGAGTGATGGGCGTCTCTTTTTTTGTAAATACAAGCAAGATGTATGATATAGGATAATTTAAAATGAAACTCGTTCAAGTAATTTTCATAGAAATTCTAACATTATTTTATGGCACCCTTTCAAAACAAGTTTGAACGTTTTCCATAAAATGAATGAAGAATTTCTACTTCAATTACTTTCAATTCGTTTCATTTTAAATTATCCTATATCATACATCTTGCTTGTATTTACAAAAAAAGAGACGCCCATTACTCCAAATGAAATAACTAAACGCCTCTAATTTGTACGTTAGATATATCGATTTAGATTTCCATTTGTGTAGTTTTTTCCTTCCAAACGTTTGCCAGCTAAAACGGTTTCAACAATAGAATTTATTTGTGAAATGGTTTCATCTAAAATGTCAATTCTAGCAAAGTTGATAGAGAAGTCTTGGGGAGACACAGAGGTGATTTTACTATTAAATAAAGTTGTTACAGTTTGAATATTATCAGGCATAATTGGAAAATTCATGTTTAAACGGTCTTTTAAGTAATAAGAATGTTCGCTTTGGCAACGAGCTTTGCAGTTGGGATAACATTTATCTGTTTCACCAAGTAGGCAATAGTTCATATTTAGCAAGGGAATTCTTCCATATACAATCATCTCTTTTTGTAAGTAGTTATAGTCACATAAAAGTTGAATGGTGTTTTTATCTAATTCTGGTGATAGGGTATAGCGACTAATTCCTAATTCTTTTAAGGCTAAAACCGTCTGTTGATTGAAAACATTAAATGTGTAATTGGTAACTAGCTTAAAATATTGGTTTAAGTCTGTAAAAAGTTCATTTAAAAGTTTGATATTACAGATGTTTGAGATGACAAAACCTTTGATTTCATATTTTTGTACAGAACTTTCCGCATTGGCATAAAATAAGTTTTTATAATTTCCTTTTATAATGGTTGGCATGTAAATATAAGTGTCAAATTTTTTACTTAAAGTTTTTAAAATATCATCGTATTTTCTATTGGTAAAGTATTTTAAAGGAATATAGACATTGGTTATTTGTTTACTTAGCTTTGTGTAGTCAAAGTTTAGATGAAGGGTATTTAGCAAAACAGAAATTTTAGGTGGTTGGATATTGGTTAATTTGTTATCATTTTTTACAATGTTTCTCATATTAGAAAGGATATCATCTTTAAGGATATAATTCTTATTTGGCTGGTTTTCCTTATCAGAATTTTGCAAATAGCTTCGAAGGCAATGTGATAGTGCATAGTTTTGAACTTGTTCTAAGGCAGTTCTTCGAAGTTCATTTAAAATACTTAGCTTTGGAATAAACACATTATCATCTAAATTGACATCAATATTTTTAAAGTAATAGGGTGTAGA
Organism: Clostridia bacterium; assembly: GCA_022795075.1. Taxonomy (GTDB): domain Bacteria; phylum Bacillota; class Clostridia; order TANB77; family CAG-508; genus CAG-269. Next base: position 38,802 of record JAAWGB010000010.1, read on the forward strand.
GGCTGTTTTGGTTATTTGTTGGATAACGGTTTGTTTGTCTAATGGTCTAGTTTTAGCATCAATTGGTAATTCATTTAATTCATATTGAAGATTTAGGTTTTTATACAAAGAGGTTGCATTAGCAGCAGTAATATGAATGGAGATCGGTTTGCCTTTTTTTATGGTTATACTACCATTCAAAGGAATTTGTCGATTTTCTTTTCGATAGCTTTCTTTGGCAAAAGTGGATAATTCTTTTGATGACATCTTATAGATGTTGTCATTACAAGAAATGTTTCCTTTCATTCTTCCAATTGTTACAGTTTGTCCAATTTTTGTTTGTGTGATATTTTTATGATTTTCCATTAATTCAGAAATCGTATAAGAACCTGTTTCGTTTTCTAAAGAAATGGTATCTCCAATTTGGATAGGTTCTTTTAATTTTACAGTAATGTGTCCTTTATTTTTGTTGTAATTTTGAACTTTTCCTAAAAACAACCCCATATTATTTGGCTTATCTTTAAATACTAGATTTTTGTTGGGTTCATTATCTAAATGCCCAGAAGAAGACATGCCACGATTGAATACTTGCATTAATAGCTTTCTATCTGCTGAGTCTACAAGGTAAGGGTCATTTGATAAAGCCAAATCAATGTATTTTCTGTAAATTCTAGTAACAGTTGCTACATATTCAGAAGACTTCATTCTTCCTTCAATTTTTAAGCATTTTACGCCAGCTTCTAAAAAAGAAGGGATATAGTCTAAACTACATAAGTCACGAGTACTTAGTAAATAACCAGAATTGATTTTTTTATCATTTTCTAATAATTCATAGGGAAGTCGACAAGGACCAGCACATTTTCCACGATTCCCAGAACGACCACCTAACATACTAGAAAATAAGCATTGACCAGAATAAGAGATACATAAAGCACCATGTGCAAAACATTCAATTTCAATTTTTGTGTTTTTACCAATATAGTCAATTTCATTAATGGAAAGCTCACGAGCAAGAACGACTCTTTTAAAGCCAAGTTCTTGTAAAGCTAATGCTCCATTTAAGTTATGGACAGTCATTTGTGTACTACCATGAATCGGTAAGTCTGGAAATAATTTAATTAGGTTGATAGCTAAACCTAAGTCTTGTACAATAATACTGTCAATGCCAGATAAGTAGGCTATTTTGGCTAAGTTTATGGCTTGTTCGAATTCATCATCTTTTATTAATGTGTTGAGTGTTAAGTTGGTTTTTACACCACGAATTTTAGCATAACAAATTGCCTTTTTTAATTCTTCTTGGTCAAAGTTATGGGCAAAAGCCCTTGCATTGAAGGTATCTGCCCCAAAATAAACACTGTCTGCTCCGTTTTGGACAGCAGCTTTTAAACTTTCAAAATCACCAACAGGTGAAAGTAATTCTATCATAATTAACTCCTTTTACTGTATTGTATCATAAAAATACAATAAATTGTAAAAATTACGAAAATTTTAAGTTTTATCTTTTTTAGTTCAATGAATAAAGTAGTTACAGTTCACTACTAGCATCATTTAAACTTACAAGAGACTACAATAACTACTTAAAATTTAGTTGACTAAAAAAAGTACAAATGATAAAATGAGTACAAAGAAACTTGAGGAGGAAAAGTATGAAAATAAAAAAGAATAGAATAACAATAATGATAGTAAGCATGATTATTTTAGCAGGAGTATTAACGACTCAAAATGAGGCAGTAAATGAAACAAATGGAACAAGCAATACTACTAATACACAAGAAAATTCAAACACAACTACACAAAATACCAATCAAACAGAAGAACCAGAAATATCTAGTAATGCTAATTTAAGTATTTTAGGAATTAGACCACATGACTTTACAGGGTTTCGATATGGGACAACCTCTTATAAAGTGGAAGTACCAGAAGATGCTGAAGAAATAGAAGTTTATGCAAGTGCCCAACATGAAAAAGCAACTGTAACAGGGACAGGAACGAAGTTGTTAGAAATGGGAGAAAACCAAGTAGATGTAACAGTTACAGCAGAAGATGGAACGAAAAAAACATATACAATTTATATTACAAGAGGAAAAACGCAAGACGAAAATTCAGAAAACGAATCCAATCAAGTAGGAGAGGAAAAAGGATTAAAAAACTTAAAAATCAATAATTTGAGTCTAGTACCAGAATTTCGAACCAATCAATATGAATATACAGTTCAATACATAGGAGAAGATACTAAATTAAAAATTGAAACAGAACCAACAAAAGAAGATTACATTGTAGAAGTAGTAGGAAACGAAAATATACAAGAAGGTGAAAACTTTATAACTATATTAGTATCAGAATCTGATGGAAATAACATAGCAACCTATCAAGTAACAGTTAACAAAAGTTTAGAAGATAAAGAGGCTATAGCAAAGCAAGAAGAACAAAAAAAAGCAAAGCAAAAAATAATTGTAATTGGAGCAGTAGTAGGAATAGTAATTATTGGAGCAATTGGAATAACAATTGTAGTCATACAAAAAAGAAATAGAGATTTAGAAAATGAATTTTCAGGAAATTCTTATTATGACGAAGATTTTTATGAAGAAGAGGAAGAAGATGAAGTTCCAAAAGCGTTAAGGGGAAGAAGATTTCAAGAAGAGGAAAAAGAAAGAAACCCAAATGGCTATCAACCAATTGATGAGGCTTTTGAAAAAATGCCAAAAGATGAATTAAGAGAAGAATTTTTGAAAGGTTATACTTCTCAAATTGACATAGATTTTGATAATGAATATGAAACAAAAAGACTTAAAGGAAAACATAAAGGAAAAAGATTTAAATAAAAAAATGAAAGAAAAACGTGTAAGAAACTAACTTACACGTTTTTTGAGGTTGTTAATTAGCAACATCCTCCTCTGTTACCACCGCAACAACAACAGATTAATAATATTAGGATTATAATCCAGCAACAATCATCACCAAATCCGAATCCAC
>JAAWGB010000073.1 GCA_022795075.1 Clostridia bacterium
TATTAAAAATACAGGTGAACTATACTTAGGAAACAGGACCCTTTTGAGCTGTATTTTAAATATTTCTAAAGCTATTTTAGGTCACATTCAAATCCGAACTATATTGCTATTGGAGTCTTTTTAAAGTTTGAATGATACCTAGTGAACGGTAACCAAAAGTTTATGTATAATTTTTAAAAAGTATTGAAAAAATAGTAGTAGTTATGATAAAGTAGAAATATAAATACCAACGTTACATAAACAAAAGAAAGAGAGGAGAAAAATGAAACAGCAAATCTTAAATCAAAAATATAATATACAAGGAATTACACTGATAGCATTAATTATTACTATAATTGTATTGTTGATACTAGCAGGAATAGCAATAGCCACCTTAACAGGAGAAAATGGAATCTTAAGTAAAGCAAATTATGCAAAAGAAAGCGAAGTAAAAACAGAAATGAAAGAAAAATTGATACTTGCTATATTAGAGCTACAAACAGAAAAATTAGGAAAAGTAGAATTATTAGATATCACACAAGAATATATTGATAGCAAAATGAGTGAATATGAAAATAATGTAACAGAAGAATCAGAAAATTCGATAAGAATTGAAATAAAACAGGAAAATATAGTAGGGGTCTTTATAATAGATGAAAATTTAAACATTATTGAGATAGAAAATGATGTAAACCAAAATTATTATCATATCATAACTAAATTAGAAGAAGGTATAAGCTTAGATAATAAAGTGAAAAAAATAGCTGATAAAAAACCATATCAAGCAAAAATAATAGTTGAAAAAGATTATAGATTAGAAAACTTATTTGTTACAATGGCAGGAGAAGAAATAGCTGTAAATCAACAAACAGGAGAGATAAAAATAGAAAGTGTAACAGGAGATATAGAAATTATAGCAACTGCAAAGAAAATTACCAATACATTAATGTTAGAAGGTGGTAATTTAGAGATTGAAGGAATAACTAGTACCAATATAACAACTTATGAAGAGGGAAAATTTGGAGCGTGTTATGATTTTACAGGTAATAATGCCTATATGGATTTAGGGAATGCTTCAAAACATTTAGGAACAGAAAATGAATTTACAATAGATATGTGGATATGTGCGACACAAGTATCAACTACATCATATGGATGTCTAATTAATATAGGTGGAAGTAATGTAAATGGAGGAGTTGGGTATGGCTTTGCTACTCAATCTGGCAATCCATATCTGTATATGGGAGCTCATCGTTATACAACTTTTTTTAAATCAATAAACTTAAATAAATGGCATCATATAGCTTTGGTAAGAAACGATAAAACATATACCACATATATAGATGGACAACTAGCAGCTCAAGCAGAGGTTGATTATCCTATAAATATGAACTTACCAATTGGAATAGGTTGTAATTTGAGTTATAAACCAGAAAGATTTATAGGATATATTGATAAAATAAGAATAACAAATACTACTAGATGGACAAGTGATTTCGATGTGTCTAAGATATATTAAAAATAAGATAATATATTGCAAAATTAATTTCAAAATAAAGGAATAGAAGTGTTATAAAAAGTTTTTAACACTTCTATTTTCATGTTATATAATTATATGATAAACTAAATTTGTTAACATACAAACAATTATTCCGCAAATTGTAGGAAGAAGGAAACTAAGAGCAGTCCATTTCCAACTGCCAGTTTCTTTTTTTATGGTTAAAAGAGTAGTTGCACATGGATAATGTAAAATTGTAAATAACATTACATTAATAGCAGTTAGAATCGTCCAACCATGAGAAATTAGAATTTGACCAATTGAAAAAGTGTCTTCTAAGTTTACAAGAGAATGATTGCCAAGATAACACATTAAAATAATGGGTAGTACAATTTCATTAGCAGGGATACCTAAAATGAAAGCTGTTAAGATATAACCATCTAATCCCATTAAATTAGCAAAGGGATTTAAAAAGTTGGCAATTAAGTCAAGTAGACTCTGACCATTCATTCCAATGTTAGCAAACAGCCAAATAACTAATCCAGCAGGGGCAGCAACACAAATAGCTCTTCCTAATACAAATAAGGTTCGGTCAAAAATGGAACGGATTAAGATTTTTCCAAATTGTGGTTTTCGGTAAGGTGGTAATTCTAAAACAAAAGAGGATGGCATTCCTTTTAAAATTGTTTTAGATAGTAATTTGGAAATTCCCAAAGTAAAGAATATTCCTAATATAATTACAAAGATAACAGCTAGTGTAGAAATAATAGAGGCACCAATACCATTCATACTACCAGCAATAAAAATGGTACTAATAGCAATTAAAAAAGGAAATCTTCCATTACAAGGTACAAAATTATTAGTTAAAATAGCAATTAGTCTTTCACGAGGAGAATCAATAATTCGACATCCAACACATCCAGCAGCATTACAACCAAACCCCATGCACATAGTAATCATCTGTTTTCCTGTGCAGCAACACTTTTTAAAAAATCCATCCATATTAAAAGCAATTCTAGGAAGATAACCTAAGTCTTCTAAAATAGTAAAAAGAGGAAAAAAGATAGCCATAGGAGGAAGCATAACAGATACAATCCAAGTTAAAGTTTGGTAAACACCAGAAATTAGCATAGAAGAAAGCCAATTTGGACAATGTAACGAGTTGGCTATCCAAAATAATTTTTCTTGTAACCAAGCAAACATAGTAAATAATGCTTGAGAAGGATAATTAGCTCCTACAATAGTAAGCCAAAAAATCATACCCAAAAATAGAATCATAATGGGAATACCAAATTTTCTAGAAGTTAAAATTTTATCAATTTTTTGATCACGTTTTGAGTAATTCTCATTTTCAAATACACATACTTTTTTACAAATTGATTTTGAATGATTCATAATATTAGATACGATTAAATCTTTAAAATTGTTTTGTGTAATGTTATTTTGTTCAAATTCACTACGAATGCTAGATTTAATATTTTGCAAAGCATCATTATTCAATAAATCAATACAAAGATTTTCTTCAATAGATTGTAAAATTTTTTCTTCTCCATCTATTATTTTTAAAGCAATCCAACGACATAAATCAGCAGATAAAGAAAATTCATTTTGGAGAATGGATTGTAATTTAGTTAAGCCATCTTCAATAACTTTACTATAAGTGATTTTTTTTGGTTTAGGATAAATTTTATGCTGGCATACTTCTTTGATAGTGTCTATTAAATGATTCAAAGTTTGTTTTTTTCTTGCGGATGTACCAACAACAGGAACACCAAGTTCATCTGATAATTTTTCTAAATCAATATGTATTTTTTTCTTTTTTGCTTCATCTAGTAAATTGACACAAACAACAATATTATTCGTAATTTCCATGGTTTGAAAAACCAAATTTAAATTTCGCTCTAAACAGGTGCTATCTACTACAATAACGGTACAATTAGGATTACCAAAACAGATATAATCTCGTGCAATTTCTTCTTCTTCAGAATTAGACATAATAGAATAAGTACCAGGAATGTCTACAAAAAGAAAATGATTATCTTGATAAGTACAATTACCAGTAGCATTACTAACGGTTTTTCCAGGCCAATTACCAGTGTGTTGGTGCATACCTGTTAAATTATTAAAAATAGTGGATTTTCCTACATTAGGATTGCCAGCTAAAGCAACTACATAATCACAATTATCTTTTAAAAATGCTAAGTCATTTGCTAATAAACGACTTCCAGTAGAGGATTTTGTAAGTCCCATACAAGTAACCTCCTTCATTCATAATTAATATACATAGTATGAAAGAAGGAGGGAAATGTTACATTTAAAATATCTATTGGTTAATCATATTGAAGTTTGCTAATTTATTAAAAATCAATGATAATGGATTTTGTATCTTCTTTTCGAATAGCAATTAAAGTACCTAAAATGGAAAAAGCACGAGGATCTTTAGAAGGACTAATTAAGATAGGGATAATTGGACAACCTTCTACAAATCCTAAATCTAATAATCTTCTTTTTATATTTCCTGTACAATTTAATTTTTTAATATAACCTTTGGTATTTAAAGGTAAATCATTTAATGTATTTTCTTGTTGTTTCATATTATTACGCCTCCCTAGTAACAGTTACTATTACTATTATATTTTGTCGAAAAATAAATGTTACATATTGACAATTAAATTGTTTTATGAAAAAATAAGAAAAAATTATAGAAAAAATTACTAGCCAAAAAAGTTTCTACAAAAGTAAATTATATAAAAAGCTAGAATTTTGATACAAAAAGAAAGGGAGAAAATAAAATGGAGAAAATAAGAGGATTTGAAGTAGCAAAAGGTTTTGAAGATAAACAAATTAATTTGCCAGTCAGAAAAACAAAATATTCAGCAGGATATGATATAGAAGCAGCAGAAGATGTTATCATACCAAGTTTTAAAAAAGGAGTGAATCCAACCTTAGTAAAAACAGGATTAAAAGCTTACATGCAAGATGATGAAGTAATGTTGTTATATAATAGAAGTTCCAATCCAAAGAAGAAAGGGCTAATTATGGCAAATAGTGTAGGAGTAATTGATAAAGATTACTATGGAAACCCAGACAATGATGGTCATTTTATGTTTGCATTCTATAATATTAAAGAAGAAGATATTATCATTAAAAAAGGAGAAGCAATTGGACAAGCAATCTTTCAAAAGTATTTAGTAACTGATGATGATCAAGCACAAGGTGAAAGAGTAGGTGGATTTGGATCAACGAATCAATAAATTTTATAAAATTTTTCCTAAAATAAAAAAAAATTTAATTTTTTTATACTTAGAAAATAGAGGGATACAAACCATATAGAGGTAGGAAATTAATGGCAAAGGCTTTGACTTTTGCCATTTTTTGTTGTATAATAAATATGGTTAAAAAATCCAGTAGAGTTATTAAATACTAAAATAATTTAGATAACTTTATTATCTTTTTTCGCCAAAGGTTAAAGTACTGAAAGGAGTGGCTTACATGTTTAGTGTAGGAGACAAAATTGTGTACCCAATGCATGGCGCAGGGGTAATAGATTCAATAGAAGAAAAAGATATATTAGGAGAGAAACAATCTTATTACATATTAAAAATGCCAGGAGAAGTAAAAGTAATGATACCAACAGCAAAGGCAGAAACGGTAGGAGTAAGAAATATAATAGATAAAAGTTCAGCAGATAAAGTTATTGGAATACTAGAAAAAGATGAAACACAAATGGATAAAAATTGGAATAAACGATACAGAGATAATATGGATAAAATGAAAAGTGGAGACATCTATGAAGTAGCAGATGTAGTAAGAAACTTGAGTTTTAAACAAAAAGAAAAAGGATTGTCTACAGGAGAAAAGAAAATGCTAAATAATGCTAAACAAATATTGGTAAGTGAATTGGTATTAGCAGAACATGCTTCACAAGAAGAAGTCGAACAATTAGTAGAAAATAAAATTAATACATCTTTTATGATGTTTAGAGCAGAAGAAATTCAACCTGAAAGTGTGGTAAATAAGTTTATACCATTTGATGGAACCATGAACGAATAATAATTAATGAAAATCAATCCAGTTAAGAAATAAATGCTATTTAAATAACTAGATGATAGATTTCTGACTGGATTTTAAAATTATTTTGGAAATTTAAACAAAATGTATTGACAAAAAATTGACAACATATTATAATAGCAATTGTTAAAAATTGATGACTAATTTAATTTCATAGGAAGGTACATTTATATTTTCAATTTAAAATCAAAAAATAAAGATATAAAAAATGTTTATCAGAAATGCAGATGTGGCGGAACTGGTAGACGCACAGGACTTAAAATCCTGCGGTTGAATAAACCGTGCCGGTTCGATTCCGGCCATCTGCACCAACGACGTATCTGTTCGAACTAAATTGAACGGAATTGATACAAAAATCAATCAGAAATGGTTGATTTTTTCTTTTGAAAAAAATCATCCTAAATCTATAAAGAAGGGATGGTGCTTGAAAAGGAGGAAAAAATTATGGATAATAAATTACCAAAAACAAAAATTGATGAAAGAACAGGTATTGAATATCATTTAGAGGGGGATTATTATATACCAAACTTAACAATACCTAGACAAGAAAAAATAACTTTAAATAAATATGGAAGAATGAGATTAAAATTTTTAAAAGAAAATAAAAGAGTAGAATATATGATAATGTTTACAAAAGGAACACTGAATAAACATTTAAAAGAGATTCAAGAAACAGCAGACAATAGAATTAATATTATAATCGAACAACTAAAACAACAAAATAATCTAACAGAAGAAATGAAAAATACAGACCCACTTTATTGGGTAAGTATGATGAATAATTTTAAAAGTATAGCAGAAGAAATTATATTAAATAACTAATATATGTATAAAAAATACTGGTAGGAGCAAATAGTCAAATGTATTGCCAAATTTAATATCTATAAGTGTAGCGAGCATAGGTTTTGTATTGCCACAAAACC
>JAAWGB010000011.1 GCA_022795075.1 Clostridia bacterium
AAATAGATGATTCAAAGACAACAATAACAATATTGATTCGGATTTTCGGTTACCCTACATGACGCTAAGAAATATTAAAAATACAGGAGAACTATACCCGAAAACAGGATCCTTTCACCTGTATTTTAAATATTTCTAAAGCTATTTTAGGTCACATTCAAATCCTTACCAATAATGTTATTGTTGTCTTTTGTGAGTTTGAATGGTACCTAGTGAACTGTAACCAATTATTCTTAATTTTTTATGAATTCTATTTCTTTGTTATACTATTTGTTATATAATGTAGAAAACAGTCAAAATATAAAAATAAAAAAGAGGGATATTATGAAACTATTCAAAAAAATATTAATTATCTTTTTCATACTATTTGTCATAGCATTAAGTCTTGTTTTCATCATTGGCTTTAGCTACTATTCTAACACGCTAAAAGAAAAACCTTTGATTACACGAGTAGAAGAAGTAACTAGTAAAGAACATTTTACTTCTTTTAAACAACTATCTGATGATTACATTCATGCTGTCATTGCAGTAGAAGATCATCGTTATTACAACCATGGACCAATTGACCCAATTGGAATTGCTAGAGCTTTTTATACCAATATTCGTGATGGTCAATTTGATGAAGGTGGTAGCACTATAACCCAACAAGTTGCTAAAAATGTTGTTTTTAACCAAGATAGGACTTTACTCCGAAAACTAGGAGAAATATTTGCAGCTTATGATTTAGAAAAAAATTACAGTAAAGACGAAATATTTGCTTTATATGTTAATTCCTCTTACTTTGGAGATGGTTATTATGGCATCTATGATGCTAGTATGGGGTATTATCAAAAAAATCCGAAAGATTTAACATTATCAGAGGCAAGTATGTTAGCAGGTGTTCCAAATGCTCCTTCTGTCTATGCGCCAACTGTTAATCCTGATTTAGCCAAAAAACGTCAAAAGCATGTGTTAAATCGAATGGTTGAATATGGCTATATTACAGAAGAACAAGCAAAAAGTATTCCCTAAAAGTTCTGTCTTTTAAGGAATACTTTTTTAATATCCCATTTTTTACATTCATGTTTTTCTATTTTTTTCATATATTTAGATAATGGAGGAACTTATGAAAATAATCATTTTACAACGAAAAATTTTATTAACTATATTCATATTTTGTTTTCTTTTTTCATCTTTGTTATTTTATTTTAATACGCCTTATTCACATGCTGTTACTTTATCAACTAACTGTGTAATGGATGAATCTTTAAAAGAAAAGTTTGCCTCTTTAACTAAAAAAGACGAAAAAATCGCTTATCTTACTTTTGATGATGGACCAACTTTAAAAGCTACAGGCAAAGTACTAGATATTTTAAAAACAGAAGATATTAAAGCAACTTTTTTTGTAGTTGGTAAACATGTAAAAGAACATCCTGAATTAGTAAAAAGAGCCTATGAAGAAGGTCACTTTATTGCTAATCATGGTTATCATCATGACAATAAAAAATTATATCAAAGTAATAATAGTTTTATGAATGAAATCAAAAATACGGATATTGAAATAGGAAAAGCCCTTGGTGTGGAAGATTATTGTTCTCATGTTTTTCGTTTTCCAAATGGCTATATGTCATCTAATTACAAGTCTAAGAAAAAGCAAGCTGCTAAACTTCTTTTAGATATAAACTATTCTTATATTGACTGGAATTGTTTAAATAATGACTCTGTTAAAAAATACTCAAACTCTCAATTACTAAAAAATTTAAAGAAGTCTTCTAAAAACAAAGATCTGTTGGTCATCCTAATGCACGATACTTCTGATGTCAATGACACTCCTTCTATTTTAAAAGACTCTATTGACTACCTAAAACAGCAAGGTTATGAATTCAAAAATTTTTACGACTTATAAAAAATGTCAAATAACACATAATTATTGTAAAAAAAAAGATTAGGAATATTTTTACAATTCTCTAATCTCTTTTTCGACTTTTACCAAAATAAAATTTTTTAAATTCCTTTATATTTATTATATTTTTTATAAAAAATATAAGCAATAGTTACTATAATCAATCCTATAAAAATATATTCTTTTTTACCCGTTTTAGGTAAAATTCCTTTTTTAGTTTCGCCATTTGTAGTGGTATCTTTACCTATTTCATCCTTTGAAGTATCAACACCCTCATTTGTTCCATCTGTTACTGTAACATTAGAAGTTACTGAATATTTACCATCAACTGTTTTAGCTGTAATAGTAGCTTTCCCCACTCCAACTGGTTTTAGTGTTGCTGCCGTATTAGTAGCTAAAGATGTTACACTTACTACCTTTTCATCACTACTACTCCAAATAAGTTCAGGTATTGTTGCTCCATCTGGGTCGCTTAATACTAATAATCCCTATGTTAAATCACTTTTTAAGTTTAATGTAACATTAGGATAATTTATTATCAATTTTTTGATTGCTGTTTTAACTACTATGGGCTGTGTTGTTATCTCTGTTTTTCCACTTTCTGTATAAGAAATAGATATTTCTTTATCATTAATGTTTAAAGTTCTATCTGTATAAGTATAATTGGTTATTTGCTTTGTTAACCATCACTATATGTTGCTGTAATCACCATCCCTATAGGATCAAATTGTTCCCCTTCTTCATACTCTACTGTCTTTGGCGGAGTAGTAACACTAATACTTGATAAAGTAACACTTTCTGCAAGTGATATATTCATTAAATAAAATAATGAAATAATCATTGTTATTACTAATATTTTTAAAATCTTCTTCATTTAATTCTTTCCTTTTATTTAATTTAAATATTATATATCACAAATCTATATTTTTTTTCAATACTTTTTAAGAAAATTGTATCAAATAGAATAGAAAAGTTTATTTCATGAGTCAATTTTCATAACATTGCAAAATCTCTTACAATTCTACTTCTATTTGATACTGATTTCTACTACCATCTAATTTAATTTTATTGTCTATTTCATTACCATTTAAGATTACTTTACTTACGCCATATTCAAAACCATTCTTTCCATTTGGATTTCTAACCATAATATTGTAAATACTTTCCTTATATTGGTATCGTATTTGATATTCCTTCCAGTCTTTTGGAATACATGGTTCGATTTTTAAATATCCTGTTTCTATTTTCAGCCCTAGTAAATCTTCTATTCCAGCTTTGTAATACCAGCTACCAGAACCTGTATACCAAGTCCATCCTCCTCTACCTGCTAAATTTCCTGCTCCATAAATATCGGCTGGTATCACATATGGTTCTACTTTGTATTTTTTACTAGCTTCTTTGGTTCGGCTATGCTCAATTGGATTAATCATTCGATATAATTCAAATGCTTTATCACCAAATCCAAGCATGGCTTCTGCTATAATTACCCAAACAGAACTATGTGTATATTGACCACCATTTTCTCTAACCCCTGGTAAATATGCTTTTATATAACCTGGTTCTAATTTACTTTTTTCAAAAGGAGGGTCTAATAATTTGATAATTCCATTTTCTCTATCAATTAAATGATTTTCTAAACTTTCCATGGAGATATACTTTTTATCATTGTCTCCCACATTTGAAATAACACTCCAACTTTGGGCTATACTATCAATTCTACATTCTTCATTTTCCATACTACCTAAAACATTTCCATCATCCATAAAGGCTCTTTTAAACCATCTTCCATCCCATCCATTTGTATTTAGGGCTCTTTTTAGATTGTTTTTTACTTCTTCATATTTTTTGGCCAAATTTTCATCTCCTCTTTCTTGGCAAATTGGTATAAAATGCTCTAAAATATAACTCAAGAAAAATCCTAGCCATACACTTTCTCCTTTTCCTTTATTTCCAACGGTACTAAATCCATCATTCCAATCTCCTGAACCAATTTTAGGAATTCCATTTTCACCAAAGTTTAGGCTTCTTTCAATTGCCTTGATACAATGTTCATAAATACTTCCCTCTTGTTTGCTTGGCAAATATTTTTCATATCTTTCATCTTGTTTTTCCTCTAACAAAGCTCCTTCTAAAAAAGGTGTTTGAATATCCAATATACTTTTGTTTCCTGTGAAAGCAATATATTCTATTAATACATAAGCTAACCATAGTAAATCATCGGAAAATCTTGTTCGAATTCCCCTTTGGTTTTCTTCATGCCACCAATGTTCTACATCTCCTTCTAAAAATTGATGTTTGCTGTGTTTGATAATTTGATTTTTTACAATTTCTGGTTCTAAATATTTTAGTCCAATGGTATCTTGTAATTGGTCACGGAACCCATATGCTCCACCAGATTGATAATAGCCAGTTTTACCAACTAATCGGCTATTTATGATTTGATAAACTACCCAACCATTTAATAAAATATTAGTTGATTCTAACGGTGTATAAACTTGTAATCTTCCTAAAAATTCTTTCCATTTGTTTTTTACTTCTTGTAATTCTTGTTTACAATTTGTCATTTTTTGATATTTATAGGCTATATTTTTACCATCCATTTGTTCTTCTTCTGCTCCTAAAATTAGTGAAATTTCTTTATTTTCAAAACTTTCTAATTCAATTTCTATTTCATATACCATACATGGTTTTTGCCCTAATCCATTTTGGTTATTTAGAGAAACTTTTTTTAATCCAGAAGGATTACTAATTCCACCTTCCCCTAAAAAGAATTTCTTGTCACCTGTATAGGATTTTATTTTTTCACTAGAAGAGATATACACTCTTGTCTTTTCCATTTCTTCTCGATATAAATTTCTAGCTTCTACTAAGTTACTATTGCTATCAAAATGAACTTCAATACGTCCATTTGATTTTATTTCATCTTCTCCAATTACTGGTTTAATATAATAATATAATTTTAGTTTTTTTCGATTTGGTGTCGTATTTTTTAAATTCAAAATACTTACTTTACAACTATCTTCTTTTGGAACAAACATCTCTAATTCTTGTTCAATTCCATTACTTTTATGAAGATATTTACAATAACCAAATCCATATATAACATGATAATTTTTATTGTCTGGCATAGGATTTAAGCCCAATGACCATGTTTTTTGGCTTTCTTCTTCTTTTAAGAAAATGACTTCTGATGGAATATCACGACTTGGTTTATTTTCCCAACTAGAAACTCGATTCAATCTGCAATTTTTATACCAACTATAACCACCCATATTTTCTGTTACAAGTGTTCCAAACTTTTCATTTGCCATAACATGGCTCCATACAGTAGGAAGCCTGTTTTCTTGGTTAGTTCGAATGATATATTCTTTGCCATCTTCTGAAAATGCTCCATATTCGTTATAATATTTTAAATTTTCATTGTTTGCCAAAAGATCCATGTCCTCTTTTTCTTCTTCATAAAAAACGGATGGTTGTATTTCTTCTCCAATTGTTTCTTGTTTTTCTAAATAGCTTTCTTCTAATTCTTTAATATTATTTTTTAAACTACCTTTATCACTATCAATGATAATCGTTGCCAAAAATTCTAATAATTCAATATCCTTTTTATTAATTTCTCCCTTACTTAAAGTAAAAATACCACCTCTTTGATTTTTTAAATAAGCTAAATGTTGATTTAAAATATTACCTTCAATTTCTTCTTTTACATAATTTTCATAACTGTGTTTTTCTTCATCTAAAATAACAATTTCTGTTTCTACATTTTTCATTCGGAAAAATTCATAAGCTTTTAAAAGCTCTTTTATCATATAGGCATCATTTACATTTCGAACCTTTAATAGAACAATTGGTAAATCTCCCGAAATACCATATTTCCATAAATCACTTTGATGATAAATTTCATGCGTATTTTTCTTTTTAATGGTCTGAGTTTTAACTGGATTGTCAAAAACAATGTAAGATAACATTTTTTGATAAATAGCAATATCACTACCCTTTATACTTAAATATCTACTTTCAGCTTCTACTCTTGCTTTTGACAGCTCAAATTCTTTGCTTACATTTTGACTAGATTGATATTTTTGAATGTTTTCTATAACTGTTTCTTCTTTTTCATGAATGGCTAAAATAAAGTCAATTACAGCTTTTTCTTGTGGTTTTACTTTTATCGTTCTTTTAAGTGCTACAACTGGTTCAGTTACCAATCCAATTTTTTTCGATAATGGTATGGAATTTTTTATCATATAGGGAATTCCTAAATTACCTCTTCCCATCAATTTTTCTTCATCTACTTCATATTCATAATCCCCAACTGTTTCACAATTTGTGGATAAATTTGCTCCCAAATAAAACTTTGGTGCATGTTCTTCTCTATTTTTTCTTTGTAAAATAATACTATTAGTTTGCTCATTGAATTTACTAATTAAAAACAAATTATTAAATACTGGGTGAGCATAGTCTTGTTCTTTTTTCGATAATACTGGTTCAAAATAACCAGTTACCTCTAAAATTTCTTCTTCTTTTCCTTGATTTTCTAAAATAATTCTTCTTAATTCTACTGGTTGATTGGAACTTATTGTTGTTTGTATGTTAGTTTTGATATTTCCACTTACTAATTCTTGTTCATGTTTGTCTGGCATAAAACTAATTTGGTATTGATTTTCCTTATTTTCATTATCAGCATAATTGGAACTCCATATATTTTTTGTTTTTATATTTTTAAATACAAAGAAAATTCCTTGTGAATAATCATCTGTTACCTTAAATCGATTGATATAGATATCTTTGTATTTGCTAACTCCTTGTCCTTTTTGGTTCATGGCTATGACATAATTTTCGTTGGAAATAAAGTTACCAGTAATTAATCTTTCATCAATCTTTTTATAGGTTGTTTGTACATAATTTTCATAATCTTTATATTTCAATTTTTCTACCTTCTCTTTCTTCTCCTTCGTTATAATAGCCTTTTCTGGCATCGTTTCTTGTAGCAATATACTAACTGCTTCCATTTGTGGATTTTTCATAAATCGTTTTTGTAAAATATTATCTTGAAATAGGTTATTGATACTTAGTAAAATCAAACCTTGATGATGCGCCATATAAGTTTTAACAATAGCTGAATTTTTACCTTTTTCTACTCTTTGGGGGGTATAATCAATTGCTTCATAAAAACCAAATTTGTCGTACATACCTTCTTTTTCTAACCACTTTAAGTTTTTAATTTCTTCTTTTGGTTCCTCTGAAATTGCCAAAATTCCACCATAGCTAGAAACCACCATTTCATCGGCTAGTCCTCTTTTTAAGCCAAGCCAAGGCACGCCAAAAGCTTTATATTGATAATTGGATTGTAAATCTTTTACATTAAAAGCTGCCTCCGAAATCCCCCAAGGAATATTTAAATTTTTACTGTATTCCATTTGTGTTTTTACCAAAAACTTGCAAGATTCATCTAATAAACTTCCTTCATATTTTGGTATATTAATATTGGGCATCAAATACTCAAAAGCTGTTCCTGACCAAGAAATCAATCCTTTAAACTTGCCTAATGTGGTAAGTGTTCTACTTAAATGATTCCAATGTCTAGTTGGTACATCTTTTTTAGCAATGGCTACCAAACTTGCTTGTCTTGCTTCTGAAGCTAATAAATCATAATAAGAATCTGTCAATTTATTTTCTTCTACATTAAATCCAATTGAAAAAATTTGTTGTTCTTGATTATAAAGAACATGGAAATCTGTATTTTCAATCATGTTATCAACTACTAAAACCAACGAAGTAGCTAAAGAAAATAAATTTTTTGGGTAAGTTTGTTCTTCTATTTTCTTATCTTTTTGACTTTTGTTTCCTTCAGAAAATTGTTCAGAAATCTTAACTTCTTCCAAAAAAGCTTTTGTTACATATAAATAGCCTACTAAATTTCCACTATCTACGGTTGAAACATATCTTGGATAAAGTGGTTCTTTCGTTTTAATATTATACCAATTATAAAGATGTCCATTCCACTTAACTAAATTATCTAATGTAGTAATGATTTTATTTAATAAATCCATTGCTTTTTCTAAATCGATATAGTTTAAGTCATAGGCAGAAATAACTGCTAATAGGGAAAGTCCAATATTGGTTGATGATGTTCGTGGCACAATTTTTTCTTTTCTGTCTTCTTGATAATTGTCTGGAATAAGATAATTGTTTTCTTCTGTTAAATAGGTTTCAAAAAATTCCCATGTTCTTTTTCCAATTTCTAATACATATTGTTTTTCTTCTTCGCTTAATTGACTAACTGGTTTTGTTTTTTCAATCTCACGACTAATATACCACATAATAACTGGTGTTATTATCCACCATACACCTAATATAACTGCTAATAGATTTAATTTTAACAATCCCAAACTAATACTAACAATTCCTGCTAATACATTAACTGCCATTTGATTATAATAAGACATTAAATCTGATTTTGCTTGTTTTTCCGCTTCTTCTGATGTGGTCCATTCTAAAAGGTGTTTGTGAGAAATTAGGATACGATATAAGGTTTTTAAAATTGATTTTGCAGAAATATAGGCTTTATAAGGAAGGCATGCTAAAGTAATAATGGTTCTTAAAAAGATTCCTTTTATTCCTGATATCTTAGGTGTAAAAGTTTTTTGCTTTTCTTCTCCTTCTTTTCTAAATATACAAGCATTTACAAATTCTAAAAGATAGGGAAAAACAGAAATTCCAAGTAACATACTAACACTTTCATAAATTGCCCTTGTTTGGATAGCTCCTATTATATTGCAATATATGATTGCTACTAGTATGGCTATTTCCATTAAACTTCTTCTTAAATTATCTACTATTTTAAATTGAGAAAGTAAATTTAATGGACTTTTCAAACCAATCCATTTTGTAATTTGCCAATCTCCTCGAATCCATCTAGATAATCGATTCATAAAACTATTGTATTTGGTTGGATATCCATCCATTAATAAGATATCAGATGCTAAACCACATCGTAAATAACAACCTTCTAATAAGTCATGACTTAAGACTCTATTTTCTGGTATTTGACCATCTAAAACTGTTTCATATACTTCTAAATCGTAAATTCCTTTTCCAGTAAAAATTCCTTCTTGAAAATTATCTTGATAGATATCTGAAATAGCATTAGTATAAGAATCGGTTCCTCCTGCACCAGCAAAGATTTTGGTAAATAGTGTTTGATAACTAATATCTAAGTTTACTCCTATTCGTGGTTGCAAAATGCCATATCCATCGACTACAATTTTGTTTTTGTTATCCATTATTGGTTGATTTAAAATGTGTGACATGGCTCCTACTAATTCAAAAGCAGAATTTAAGATTAAATCTGTATCAGCATCTAAGGTAATGATATATTTTATTTTTTCTTTTTGTTGATTTTCTAAGGTATTTACTCGAAATGGATTTTTTATTTTTCCTAATAAATACTGATTAAATTGTGTAATCATACCTCTTTTTCGTTCCCAACCTAAAAAGGCTTGTTCGTTTTCGTTCCACTCACGTTTTCGGTAGATAAAATTAAATTTCTCTATTTTTTCTTGTTGTTGTGAGTTTTGTTTTTCTTCAACCTTTATTAATTCTTGTTTTTCTTGATATTTCTCATTTAATTGTTTGATTAGCTTTTTTCCTTCTTCTATTACTTCTATATCAAAATCTTCTTCCTCTTTATCACTTTCTGAACAATCTCCTAATAAAGTAAAATACAGGTTTTTGGATTGATTGGCTAAATAATAAACTTCTAATTTCCTACTTAATTCTTGTACTTTTTCTTTAGATTTTAAAATCGTTGGAATAATTACCATTGTTTTGTGTTGTTCATCAATTCCTTGTGAATAATCAAGTTTTGGAATTGGCTTTGGTTTTACAGTTTTGCTTAAAATATACTGAACTATTTGTATGGCTACTTCAGATGCTGGAATTAAAAATAGTAAAAAACTTAAAAAATTTAATTGAATGAAACTACTCATTCCAACTGCTAAAAAAACTGTCAAAATACTAATTCCTAATAAATAAGCTTTTGTTTTATCTTTTGCACTCATTTGCCTACTTGCTTTATATTGTAATACATCATATAATTGATTCATTCCCTTATCAATTAGATAATAACCTATATGAGTTTGTTTTTTAAGGCTTAGTTCTATCGTTTTTTCTTTTTCCTGTTCTTGTAACATCTCTTCTTTAGCATACTCTGCTAATTCTAAGGCTTTTCTTGCAATGTAAATTTCAGAAATTTTAGTCTTTTTTGAAATTTCTTTTATTTTGTTTCGATATTCTTCTTTTGTTTTATCATCCATTTTTTCATAAACTTGAATTGGGTCTTTTCTTAAAATTTCTTCTACTCCATTAATTTTTTCAAATATCTCAAGAAAGTTTATTCTTTGTATTTTTTTTATGCTAGTAATACTATTTCCTATTGATACTTTCCTAACAGCTATATCAAAATGTTCTTTTTTTATCACATCTGATACAGTTGTTCCCATCATTTCTACATCTTCTTCTAATGCTTTTAGATAACTATATCCCTTTTTTCCATATCGCTTTAAAATGTATGACATATACTCAATAAAAGGATATTTCATGTCTTTAAAAATATCTTTTTCTATTTTTTTTGCTTGATTGGTTCGAAAATGCTGTTCTGCTTTACTTTTATTTTCGACCCATTTTTCTACGATATTTTCTGCTCTATATTTTTGCATTTGACAACTATATATTTTTTCACAGATTTCTCGGATATTTTCAATCATGGCAATTTGAAGAAATATGCCAATATTCCATATTTCTTCCATACTTAATGTCTTTTTCATTTGATAACTTGCCAAATAATCTTCTAAATCATTTCTTTCTATTTTATTATCTGTATACGCAACAATTTCAGATGCTAGTACATATATTCTAGCAAATCCTTTATAAGTTCCACTAGCTATTCCTACAAAATTTGTATATTTTTTTAATGTTAGGTCTTTTTCAATTTGTTTGACTGTTTCTTCTATAATATATAAGTTATCTAATAACCATTCCCCCGCTGGATGGATACTAATTCCTAATTTTAAATGCTCATTTAGTAAATTATATACTTGCTCAATTACTTTAAAATTTTCTACCATTTGTGGGACAGGATAGGTTTCTTTTTGGGATTGATTGACTAAATTATGATTAGAGGCAATTTTTTGTAAGTGATTTTCTAATTGCCTTTTATCTAGTAACGTTCCATTTATTTTTAATATTTTGCCCATTTTCAAAAAAATTCCACTCCTTGCTTTGATATGTTTTACACATATTGTTTGCAAAGTGTGGAAAGTTTATACATTTTTAAAAATTTTAGTTTTTTTGTTTTTTCGAAACAATATTTTTTATTTTAGAAACGCTTTATATTATAGAAAGTTCAGCGAACTTTCCTATAATATAAAAGACCTCCCCTAAAAGAGTTGGTCTTCCTCAGGATATTCAAAATAAAGTCCTACTAACATAAGGCCACATATAACCAAGAAAACTCCTACCAAAATTAACCCTACTGCCATGATTCCTGTAACCTTTTTCTTCATGTTTTTCTCTCCTTTGTTTTTTAAGGTCAAAGAACTTGACCTTTTGGCTTGACTGCATTGTTACTGTTTTTATTATAACACATTATGTAAAAAAAAGCAAAAAATTAGCTAAACTAATCTTTTGCATAAAAATAATCTGTAATTCCATTAAAAATTCCCCATGCCAATCTATTTTGATAATCATCTTCTAACAACTGTTTTTCCTCTTCTGGATTTGACAAAAAACCACACTCTACAATAGAAATTGGAATTTCTACATGTTTCATAATATATACTGTATCTAATTTCATGGCAACTCTTTTATTTTCCTTTTGAATGGACTCGTTTAAATTAGCTTGAATTTGTTTAGCCAGTTGAATACTTTTCTCATCTCCATTTTTATAAAAACATTGCCAACCCCAATACTGCTGTTGTGGAATTTTATTTAGATGAATACTAACAAAAATATCGGCTGATGACTCATTTCCTATTTTCACTCTATTATGAATATCTGAAATCTTTTTTTGTTTTAATGTTTGACTATCTAAATCATAAATAGCATTTTCATCAGAACGAGTCAAAATAACATTACAGCCACTTGTTTCTAACAAACTTTGCAATTTTAAGGCAATTTTCAAATTCGTTTCTGCCTCTGTTGTACCTGTACTACTTTGAGCTCCTTCATCTGGAACTCCGTGGCCGGGCATCTATTACAATGGTTTTTCCAGAGACAGGAGTGGCTGTTGTTGTTACTGTATTTTCTTGTTGCCTCTCTGTATTAGCCTTGATAACTCCTTCTTTTTGATTGTTTGCTATCTGAAAGGAAAAAGCAAAAACAGCTATTAATACACAAGATAAAATAATTTGAATTCTTTTTTTATTAATCACAATCATATAAAAAACTCCTAATATAAATCTTCCTTACATTTATATTAAGAATTTTTAAATTTATTCCAATATTTATTTTCTTCTATCTACTGCATAGCTACTTCCCATTACTGATTTTGCTGCATGTTTTACTTGTGCTCCTATTTCTCCAATTTCTAAAATATTACTAAATCTTCCTTCATCTGCTACTACAACTCCTATCGATAAAGATGTTAGTGGAAATTGTTCAATAATTCCTTTTCTATTTTCTACTTCAACATATCCTTTTTCTAAATCTTTTTGTGTAAAATATTTTTTTACATGATGATCAAAATACGCTAAAATATTTTGACATAATTTTTCACAGCTATTTCCCTTTACTAATGCTACAAAATCGTCTCCTCCAATATGACCTATAAAAGTATCTTCCATTCCACTTTCATGAATACAGTTGATAATTGTTTGTGCTGTAAATTCGATAATTTCGTCTCCTTTTAAAAATCCGTATACATCATTGTAAGCTTTAAAGTTGTCTAAGTCTAAATATAATACGCAAAAAGCTTCTTTTTTAGTAATTCTCTTTTTTAGTTCTGCGTGTATTTGTACATTTCCTGGTAAACCTGTTAGTGGACTAATTCTTCTGTTTGTGGAAAGTAGTCTGTTTAGGTTTTTTACAGTATGATATAAGTATTGTTCATCTACTGGCTTTTTTATAAAATATTCAATGGATTCTTGCAAAATACTTAATCGATGTTCTCTATCTCCTTTAGAAGATACTACAATAACTGGTGTTATGGTATTGTCTTCGTCTTTTCTTATTTTTCTACATAAATCTACTACATTTCGGTCAATGGCATCTTCATTTATTACAATTAAGGATGGTATATTTTTTAAGGCTATATCGATTTGCTCCGTTTTTACACTCGTAAATTTATATTCTGGGTCATTTTTAAATAATTCTCTAAAAATCACAATTGATGCGTCATCATCATCAATTATATATATCTCTTGTATCATTTATTTTCTTCCTCTCTTGTTTTTCTTCATTATATACAAAAAGACTTGTGCTTTTCAAGTCTTTTTCTTGTTTTTTACTCTTTTTTTCCTCAATTCTATTTTGTGGTTTAAAACTTCTGTAATTTCTTTGGTATTAATTGCTGGAAATGCTTTTTTTAAACGGTGTACATTTTTATATAAATGTATAATCGTTCGGTCTTTTTTCTTTTTTAATTTTTCTACCATTTGTTGTATATTTTCTGCGGTCGTGGTTTCTTCTTTTTGTTTTCTTAATGCTTTTATTTCTTTTAGCTTTTCTTTAATTTCTTTATTGATTTTTTCTATATTTTCTAAAGTTGCTTTTATACTCTTTACATGGATAATTGATACAATTGTATCGATTATAAATATTGTAAAGAAAATTGCCATAACATAGTTTAGCAAATTAGTATCAATTTGGGCTATAATTCCTTGTATAAATGGATGAATGTATTTTACAAATAATACGCCTAATATTCCCCAAAAAAAAGAATTTGTAAAACATATACGTCCTTGAAAATTTATTTTGTGATCGGAATAATCCCAATATTTTGTATGAAATACTTTCTCTAAAAATACGCCTACTATATATTCCCATATTGTTAATAGGATAATGGCTATGAAAAATAGTAAGATTGGTCTACTTTCAAATCCTTCTAAAAATAGAAACATAATGGTTGCTCCTATTCCATATATTGGACAAAACGGGCCTTTTAAAAAGCCCGTATTGATTACTTTCTTTTCACATATTGATCGAAATATAGATTCCATTACCCATCCTAAGAAAGAGTAAATTATGAAATATATTATCAGTTCAATTATATTGATATTCATTTTTTCCCCTATTCTTTATTAAACTTTGCTCGGAAAGTCTCAGACACTCCACTTTCGTTGTAGATGGTTACTTCTAATTTGTTTTCTCCATCATTTAGTGGATACGCATATTCAAATTCTTTTCTATCTTCTGGTGATAATTCCGCTTCTAAGTCTAATCTATATTTATCTACTTCGTTAATGATAAATTCTACTTTTGATAGTCCTTGTTCATCTGATGCGTGAATAATAAAGTTTTCGCCATCTGTTGATACATCTAGTTTTGGTTTCGTTACTCCATTTACATCTTGTTCTTTTGTTTCTGTATGATTGTTAATGTCTACTACTATGACTGTTAATTTGTGCAATCCTCTTGGTATTTCTATTGTTTCTTCTATTTGGTTACTTTCACTATCGATTCTTGTTTCGTCTTCTTCATCCCATCGATAGGTCATGTATTGTAATTGATTGATTCCATTTGCTGTTACCTTTAGATTGTTTCCTTCTGCTTCAATATTGATGTTAATGTCTGATTCTTTTGTATAGGCTTTTTGATATTCTATTTCTTGTCCATTAATATCACTTGCATAAACTTTTAATGTATTGGTTCCAGATGGTATTTCTATTGTCGTCTGAGCTGTTTTTTTACCATTACATGATACATAGTTTGCATCTTCATCATTCCAGTTATAACTTATGGTAGATAATTCTTTGTCATGTGTTACCTTTAATAAAATTTGGTCTTCAGATGTTTCTTCTACATAGATGGTTGGTTTTGTTTTTGCCACTTGTTTGGTAGATTCTTTATACATTGAATAAGATCCTGTTCCTATGATACATATTCCAAATACTAATATAGAAATGGTAAAAAATTTTAATATAGTCTGAATCTCAATTGGTTGATTGTTTTTTATTTTATCTTTCTTTTTATTTTTCTTCCCTTTGTCTTTTTGGGGATTATTATCAATACTTAATATTTGATTCAATACTTTCACCTCTTATTTTTCACTATTTTGATTATATCATATTGATTTTTTATTGTAAATATTTTTATACCGAAAAATTGAGTCTTATGTTGCTATCTTATTAATAACCTAATTCTTTTAATATATCTTGAACCTTATCTTTATAAGTATTATCTACATCTACATATATAACTGTATTATCTATTCTAGAAACTACTTGATATTTTCCATTTGCTGTTAATTCGTATTTTGAATAATTTTTTGCACTGGCATTTTTTTGAGTAGCTGTGTTTCCTTTTGATGTCTCGAATTTAGATTGATTATTGGCATAAAAAGATTGTGCATAAGAATCATCAGATAGTTCATAAAATTCAATTTGATAATCAACTTCATTGTTTCCAGCTATATATACTTGTTCCACATAATCATATTCTGCAAATTGGCTCGTAGCATCTGTTATAGCATATCCTTTATTTCTCATAGTTGTTTCAAAAGTATTAGCACTAATAGATTGTTTTTCTTTGTTGATACTAAACATAAGAATCCCAAATATTATAACCAATATTACAATTATGATACTTGCTATTTTTATAAATTTTTTCATTTTCTTTCTTCTTTTTATTTCATTTGTTTTTTATATGTATAAAAGTCAAAGTATAAAATCATTATTTAATTTTTTACTTTGACTTTTT
The DNA here is from genome assembly GCA_022795075.1 of Clostridia bacterium. Lineage (GTDB taxonomy): Bacteria > Bacillota > Clostridia > TANB77 > CAG-508 > CAG-269. Next base: position 15,797 of record JAAWGB010000011.1, read on the forward strand.
ATGTTTCTCATTTAATTTTGTGCATATGGTAATAAGGCAATGTGTCTTGCTCTTTTTACAGCTGTTGTAATGTCTCTTTGATGTTTGCTACAAGCTCCTGTTGTTCTTCTTGGTAAGATTTTTCCTTTATCATTGATGAATTTTCTTAGTTGTTCTGGATTTTTGTAATCTAATACAAAGTTTTTATCACTACATAATACGCATACTTTTTTTCTTTGTTTTCTGAATCTTGGATTGTAATCCTCATCATAATTTTTGTTGTTATTTCTCTTATTTTGCTTTTTGTCTGCCATTTTTATTTTCCCCCTTTTTGTTTGTTAAAATGGTAAGTCATCACTAGAAGATACTTCGAAATCATCTCCCATATTACCTGGTGCTGTGTTTCCAAATGTGTTTTCAAATGAGCTATTTCCCATATCTCCTTCTCTTTTGCTGTCTGCGAAATAGGCTTCTTCTGCTACTACTTCTGTTACATAGTGTTTGGTTCCTTGATCATCATCCCATGTTCTTGTTTGTATTCTTCCAATAACGCCTACTTGTTGACCTTTCTTAAAGTATTTGCTACAAAATTCTCCTAGTTTGCTCCATGCTACAATATTGATAAAGTCTGCTTGTCTTTCTTCTCCTTGTCTGACAAATCTTCTATTGACTGCTAAACTAAAAGATGCAACTAATGTGTTGTTTGTTTGTGTATATCTTACTTCTGGATCTCTTGTTAGTCTTCCCATTAATACTACTTTGTTCATTTTATATCACCTTTCTTTACTTTAAATAAAGGCCCCTATCTTTATTTAATTTTTCTTTTTGCTAAGTTTTTTTCTTAGTCTTCTTTTCTTACAACGATAAATTTCATAATATCATCTGTGATTCTATATACTCTTTCAAGTTCTTTGATAGAATCTGGTTTTGCTTCAAAGTTGAATAAAAGGTATGTACCTTCGTTGAATTTTTTGATTTCATAAGCTAATTTCTTTTTACCCATGTTTTCAACTGATTCTACTTTTCCATTTTCATTGATTAATCCTGTGAATTTTTCTTCTAAAGCTTTTACATTAGCTTCATCTAAATTAGGATTAACAATGATAATACTTTCGTATTTGTTCATTATTTTCACCTCCCTATGGATTGATAACCTACATTTTCTGTAAGTAGAGAACAAAAGTTAATCTTTTTCATTACTTTTGTTTTGCTTTTTATTTTAAGCATGGCTAATTTTATCACATTTTTTCTTATTTTACAAGCATTTTTCTCAAATTCACAAAAAATTCAAAAAAATAAATTCATCTCACTTCTTCAAATGACTGGAAAATAATAATATAAATATTTATTCAAATTCTTCGGTTGCCTTCCATACATATAACAAATTCTAAAAATAAAACCGTAACTATACCCGAAGACAGGACCCTTTACGGTTTTATTTTAAGAATTTATAATATGATTCCAGTTACATTCGAATTTTCATAAATATTTATATTATTATTTTCCAGTCATCTAAAGAAGATTGGTGAATCGTAATTTTCTCTTTATATATGAGTATCCATGAATTTTTTAACAATTTCTTTATCTTCATAAGTTGTAATTTTAATATTGGTATAATCACCTTCTATAATTTTTACCTTTTCATGACCTTTCTCCAATAACATACAATCATCTGTAACCTTTTCATCTCTATACTTTTCATGATTATCTAACAAAACTTTTCTTTCAAAACATTGTGGTGTTTGAATGATCCATGTATGATTTCTATTGGTACTTTGTACAACAACATTGTTCTCATCTGTTACTTTTATGGTATCTTTGGAAGGCACTCCCACCGCTACTCCCTTAAATTCTTTCATACTTTCTATACATTGATTAATATATCTTTGTTGAATAGCAGGTCTTGCTCCATCATGAATCATAACAATATTAGCATCTGTTTTTTGAATACAATGATATACCGTTTCTTGCCTTGATTTTCCCCCTAAAACAATATGAACTGGTTTTGTAATCTTTTCTTTTTGTAGGATTGTTTCAATTGTCGAAATTTCTTCTTCCTTTGCCCCTATTATTAAATTGTCAATATATACGTTTTTTTCAAAGGCTTTTAACGTATATGACATAACTGTTTTTCCATTTATTATTTCAAAATTTTTGTTTCTATTTTGCCCATATCTTGTACTATTTCCTGCAACTAATACAATGCCTGTTACGGTTTTTCCTTCTATCATATTTTAACTCCTTTTTAAATTATAAGAACTACATAGATAAATTTCATATTTCTTTTTTAAATTATCATATGCCAATTTTGCTTTTTCTTTATTTTCAAATATTCCATAAACACAAGAACCTGTACCTGTCATTGAACTTCCGAAGAGCTCCTTGTTTGATTAAATTTTTCTTAATTTCTTGTATGATTTCTTTTTCCTCTATTACTTCTTCAAATACGTTATATAAATGACTGGCTATTTCTTTTAATTGTTTTTTCTCTAATCCTTGTATTATTTTTTGCGTATTTACCTTTTTATTTACTAGTTTTTGCTCATCTATTTTTGAGAACATTTTCCTAGTATTACACGCTATTGAAGGCTTAATAATGACTAAATAATATTTAAAACTGGTATCAATTGGCGTGATAATTTCTCCTATCCCTTCGGCTTTTATTGGTTGATTATAAAAACATGGAACCACATCTGCCCCCAGTTTCTTGCCTATCTCCTCCATCTTATTTTGGGACATTTTTAGTGAAAATAGCTTGTTTATTCCTTTGATAAAACTAGCGCAATCGGTACTTCCTCCAGCCAGTCCTGCTTGCATGGGTATTTTTTTATTTAATTTTACTTCTACACCAGTTATATCTTTATATTCTTGTTTTAATAATTGGTAGGCTTTATAAATAATATTTTCTTGGTTATTTAATTCTTTTACATTAGTTATTATTTCTATCTTCTGCGTGTTTGTTTTTTGAATATATAATTCATCGTATAAATTGATTTTTTGAAAAACTGACTCTATGTTATGATAATTGTCTTCTCTTTTTCCTATTACTTCTAAATTCAAATTAATTTTAGCTCTTGCTTTTAAATAAATTTTCTCCATTTTTATTCCCCTTAGATTGGTTCGAATCATTCTACTGTTAAGCACGCAAATACGCTAATTCCATTGCCTTTTCCAAATTCTGTTAGACCTTCCCCTGTCGTTGCTGTTATTCCTATAAAGCTTTCCTCTATTTGCAAAATTCGTGCTATGTTTTTTCTCATTTCTTCTATTTTAGGGCTTATTTTAGGAGTCAAACATTCTATTGAAATGGATAGATGTACGATTTTTTCTTCTAAATATTTTAATGCTTCTTTTAAATATTCCTCACTGTTTGTAATTCCCCTTTTACACATATCATCTGCAACTTTACCCAATATATTTTTACCAGTAATTCCAGATACTGCATTGGTAATGGCATGTAAAACAACATCCCCGTCACTATTGGCTGATAATGAATAGTCTTCTTGAAATTCTATACCTCCTAATAAGAGTTTTTTATCTTTCTGATGATAGTCAATTCTATGACTATCTTGACCAATTGCTACTTTCATAATATCCCTCCTTTTTTGCTATTTTACCACTGTTTTATTTTTCTTGCAATAACTTTACAATTGTTTAACATTTTTATTGGTTTTGAATAGTATATAAGAGTAATTTTTCTGATATTAAAAAATAAATCGAGGTATGTTATATGTTTACAAATATTTTTAATCATGCAAAAGCCCCTATAAAGGGTGGTAAAAAATATCCTGCTATACACGGTATGGTTACTTTTAAAGAAAATAAAAATGGTGTTTTAGTAACGGCTAAAATCTATGGCTTACCACATTCAAAAGATAGTTGCATGGGACGTTTTTTTGGTTTTCATATACATGAGGGTACTTCTTGTAGTGGAAATGTTAAGGATGAATTTGCAGATGCTAAATCTCATTTAAATCCTTCTAATTGCCCTCATCCTTTTCATATGGGAGATTTACCTCCTTTGCTTGAAAATGATGGTTATGCTTATATGAGTGTTTTGGTTAATAAGTTTAAGATAAAAGATATTGTTGGAAAAGTAATAATTATTCATGATATGCCTGATGATTTTACTTCTCAACCAAGTGGAAATTCTGGAACTAAAATTGCTTGTGGAAAAATCGAAGCTTAATAAGAACACTTTTTAAACTTAAACGTCAAGCCAATATTATCTTAATAAAAACAAACCTAGCTCAGGGTCAAGCTAATTTTCATAGAACTTCTAAATTTATTTTATGGCACCCTTCCACGCCAAAGGCGTGAACTCTTTCCATAAAATAAATTAAGAATTTCTACTTCAATTACTTTCCATTCGCTAGGTTTGTTTTTATTAAGATAATATTGGCTTGTTTCTAGGTTTGAATATGTGTTTCCAAATTAAAATTCTAACTTTCTTCATTTTTAAATAGTATTTTCTTTAATATCATTGTTAATATTGTAAAATTAACAATTGAAATTACTACTATTCTTATAATGAAATTTAAAATTGGTTTTAATGGTGCAATATTAAACCACCAATTAAAAGTCGTTAATCCTATCAAAAATAACAAGGTAACTACTATTGCTAATGATAAGCGAAAAACAGATACTGGCAATTTGCTATGTTCTTCTTTTCTTGTTTTTGCTAATGTAAATAATAAAATAATTCCACACACTCCTGTTCCAATTACACACAAGCTAGAATATTGTTCCTCTAAAAGAATTCCTTTCTTATTTAAAATTGCCAAAACAAATATATTTAAAATAACGGTTAAGCCTGTTGGTAGAGCTCTTACAATAACATTTTTTAGAAACTCCCCCTTTATTCTTTCGTGATTTGGTTCTAATGCCAATATAAAAGATGGTAGACCTATTGTAATTGTGCCAATTAAGCTCATTTGAATTGGTATAAATGGATAAGCCTCTCCCATAAATAAAAACATAATAGCTAATAATCCAGAATAGATTGTTTTTACTAAAAATAACGTAGCTGAACGCTGAATATTATTAATCGTTCTTCTTCCTTCTGCTACTACTTTTGGCATAGAAGAAAAATTAGAATCTAATAAAATCAGCTGTGACACTGCTTTTGTCGCATCACTACCATTTGCCATAGCAATACTACAATCTGCTGTTTTTAAAGCCAAAACATCATTCACGCCATCTCCTGTCATGGCTACTGTTTTGTTAGCTTTTTGCATGGCTTGTACTAATAATTTTTTTTGATTGGGTGAAACTCTACCAAAAATGGTATATTTTAATGCTACTTCTTTTATTTCTTCTTCATTTTGTAAAGTCGTCATATCAATATATTGTTCATAATTTTTTACACCTACTTGTTTGGCAATTTTAGAAACAGTAATTGGGTTATCTCCTGAAATAATTTTAATATCTACACCTTGTTTTTCAAAATATTGTAGAGTTTGTTTTGCTTCTTTTCTAATTTTATCTAAAACTAATACATATCCTATTAATTCTACATTTTCTGGTAATGTATGATCTTTTATTTCCTCTTTTGTATAAGCTACTACTAATACTCTATAATCTTTTGCATATTGGGTTATGGTTTCTTTATATTGATCAAAATTACTTTTTACAATAAATTCTGGTGCCCCTAATAAATAGGTTCCCTCCCCTTCAAAGCCAATACCTGACCATTTTGTTTGGGAAGAAAAAGCATATTTTTGCAATGGTTTCCATTGTTTTTCTACTTTCGTAAAATAACTTCTGATAGCTTCTATTGTAGCATTTTCATCTTCTGAAGCAATTGCTAGATTGGCTAATACATTTGCCATTTGTTCTTTCGTCTGATTGACTGGTACAAAATCTTTTACTTCCATTACTCCTTCTGTTAAAGTGCCTGTTTTATCTAAACACAATGTATCCACTCTTGCTAATGTTTCAATGCAATATAATTCTTGTACTAAAACTTTTTGTTTGGAGAGTCTAATAACACTTACTGCTAAAACTGTGCTAGTTAGTAATACTAATCCTTCTGGTATCATGCCAATTATTCCTGCTACACTTTTTACAACTGCCTCTTGAAAAGTTGTATCATCAATTTGTAATTGTGTATAAAATAGACCTATTCCAATTGGAATAATTGCAAATGTTAAAAATTTAATTATTTTTCCTAATGAATTCATAATCTCTGAATTGATTTTTTTAACATATTTTGCACCACTTGAAATTTTAGCTGTGTAATTTTCTTCTCCAACATGTTCTACTTTTGCTATACATTTTCCACTTACAATATAACTCCCTGAAAGTAACATATCTCCATTCTTTTTATAAATACTATCTGATTCTCCTGTAATAAATGACTCGTTTACTTGCACATCTCCTTCTAAAAGGATGCTATCTGTTGGTATTTGACTACCTGTCTGAAATTCAACAACATCATCAATTACTAATTCATAAATAGAAATCTCTTGTTTTTTCCCATCTCGAATAACTTTTACTACACTACTAGCCATAATAGAAAGTTTATCTACTATTTTCTTGGAATGAATTTCCTGTATGGTACTGATGGCTGTATTAATGATGATAATTCCTAAAAATAACATATTTTTATAAGAACCTACCAAAAATATGGCAATACCTAATAGTAAGTTAATGATATTAAATAAAGTGAAAAAATTATCATATATTATCTTTTTTATGCTTTTAGTTGGTACAGTTGTATCATAATTGACTTGGTTTGTTTCTTGTCTTTGTTTGACTTGCTTGCTTGTTAATCCTTCCATTTTTATCGCCTCAATGTCAATTATATTGTATCATTTAAACATCTGTCAATTGATTATTTCTTAAATTTTTCTTATTTGGTTAAAATGTTTTTTGAAACGTGGCAGTAATTAGGAAAAACAACTCACTTCTAGTTCTAAAATCATTTCAAAATTTGATGAATCTTATCTAAGTTTTGGATAATTGCTTGATAACCATATTGATAACATTTATCTAATTTTTCTATCTCCAAAAGACCTGTTTTATCTGTTGAAACTGTTACTACAAAATCGCTTTGTTCTAAACTTTCTTCTGAAATTTTATTGCCCATAATATCAATTGTTCTCATGGCTATATCCATTATATTGCTATTTTCGTTTACGTCATCTGCCTTAAAATTAATGGCAATTACTTTATTGGCACCTTGTTTTTTAACTTCTATTACAGGAATATTATCTAATACTCCACCATCTAAGAACTTATGAGTTTTAAAATTACATGGGCAAAATATTGCTGGGAAACTACTACTTGCTCTTACTGCTTTTCCTACTGATATATCTGTTATATATTGTGATGGATCTTCACTTTCTTTTGGTATATTATTGGTAAAAATATATTCTTTTGAAAGTTTTACATCAACAGATGGTATGACTAATGGCATTTTTGTTATATCCCCTATTTTTTTGATGCCTTTTTTGTTGGCTATATTATCATAGGCCTTTTCTATACTTTCTCCTGTTTTTAATCCGTGAAATAGACACCTTTTTATTCATCATAAAATTTCCTACTCCAGATATTATTGGTAATGAGTTCATTTCAATAATTTCTTTTGCATACCTTTTAAATAGTATGTATATATAATAGGGTGAATATCCCATTGCATATAAAGAGGCTATTAAACTTCCTGAACTGGTTCCTCCTATTATATCAATTTTTATTCCATTGTCTTCTAATGCTTTTAATGCTCCAGCATGTGCAATTCCTCTGATTCCTCCACCTGATAAAGCCAAACCTAATTTCAAACTAACACCTTCTTATTTTTTATTTAATAATATTATTTACCAATATTATGAATTTAAACAAGAACACCTATTGGAACTTGTTAAACAATATTTTGCCTGCCAAAGGCAAATGCCAACAAACATTATTTATGTTTATTGGCATTTGTATAGTAATATTCTCCAAATCCATAAGTTACCTGATAGTATTTACCAATAAAGGAAAATTCTTTTTGTTCATTTATTTCATAAGTTGGTGGTACAATTTCTTGCCCTTGTTCGTTGATGACACCTATTTTCCCATCTTTTTCTACTGTTGCAAATCCATAAGAATTGAATTCATAAGCTTTATCATATTGATAATCTACTACTATATTTCCACTTTTATCAATAAATCCATATTGATTGTCTTTTTGGGTAACAAATAACTTATTATTTGTATATACTTCTGTATTTTTTACTTCTTTTCCTTCTTGGTTAAAATATTTTGTTTGTGTTTCATTATATACTTTTATATAATAATCTTTAACTTCAATTATGGCATCTTGCATTTCACAAATTTTTTCCATTTCTTTTGAATAGATTTTTGTTATTTTTTCTTCTGCCATTGTTGCTTGAATGAATGGTGTATTCTGAATTTTTTGTAAAGAATCATGATTGGTTTCTACAATCGTTTCTCCTTTATCATTTATAACTCCTAATTTTCCATTTCCACTACTAGCAATAAAATAATTATCATTTAAATATTCGATATAATTATATTTTTCTTCTATTAATTGCTTTCCTTCTTTGTTTACTACTCCATATTTAGTTTCTTTTTCATTATTAATTTTTATTTTGTATGCTTCATTACTAGTCTTTAATATGGCAATACTAGCATCTATATTTTCTTGGGTTCCATTTGTATTATATACTGTTTTATCTCCTTTTTCGTTTTGTGCATAAATATAAATTCCTGTAATATCAATTTCTTGGTATTGTATTGGCACAATTGTTTTTCCTTGTAAATTAATGACTCCATATTTTTTACTTTTTTCAACTACAAATAATTGATTAGTTGTGTCATAATGAATGGATTGATATTCGTTGCCTATTATGGTTTCTTCATTTTTAGTAACACCATATTGCCCATTTTTTGCACAAATTATATAAACATTCTCATTGTTTGGTATTTCTGTTACTCTTGCAATTTCATTATATTCTGTATTTAATATTTCTTTTCCTTTATTGTTTATATAGCCATATCGGTACCCTTCTTCTGTTTTGACTAATACAATATAGCCTGCATATTGATAATGATTTTCATCTGTATAATATTCGTCTACTTTTATTTCATCATATTCTATTTCTAGGATTTTATTTCCTTTCATATTGATAACGCCATATTTTTCGTTCTGCTTTACTAGTAATTCTCCTTCTTTATATGGCAAGCTATCTATTTCATCATAAATCGGTTTAGTTATTTCTTTTCCTTCTAAATTAATTAGTCCACTTTTTCCTTCTTTTTCATATTTTAATACACTTTTTTCATACATTAAATCACTTGATATGTTTTTTAGTCGAATTGGCTCAATTTTTTGGTATTCTGTCATAATTTTTTCTTCTTTTTCATTTAATATACTTGTATTTTCCCCTTCGTAACATATAAAAACTGCCTTTTTTGGGTTTGGTATTTTTATTTCATTATATTGGGGATTTACAACTATATTTCCTTGTCTATCAATGACACCATATAAATCTTCTTGTTTTAAAATAAAATACTGATATTCTTTTATTTCTTCTATTTCATAGTCTTTTCCTTGTTCCATTACTTTTTTATAAATACCAAAGCTAATTATGATTGTTACTATCACTAATACAAATATTATAATGGCAAGTACATATTTTTTTTTCATATTTTTTCTTCCTTCTTTCATGTTTCATTTTTAGTATGATTCTTCCATTTTTTCGATATTGTTTCTACAAGCTTTTACGGTTAAGATTCTTTTATCTTCATATTTTTCTATTTTATAGGTTACAGCCTCTGTATCAATTGTTGGTAGTTCTTCTTCTTCTGGAATTCTTCCTAGTTTATCTTGTAAATATCCAGAAATAGTGTCATAATCTCCTTCTGGTATTTTCGCATCTAATAGCTTATTTACGTCATTAATTGTCATGCTTCCACTTAGTAAATAAGTATTTGGGTCTATTTGTTCATATTCTTTTTCTTCTTTGTCATATTCATCATAAATGTCTCCTACTAGTTCTTCTAAGATATCTTCCATTGTGATTAAACCAGCTGTTCCTCCATATTCGTCTACAATAATTGCTATTTGCTTTTTATTTTTTTGTAATTCTTTGAATACCTCATTGATGAGTCTATTTTGAGAAATAAAATAAGCGTCTTTTACTACATTTTTTACTTTAAATGTCTTTTTATTGATATTTTTTAGTACATCTTTTACATATAATATACCTTTTATTTCATCAATTGTTTCGTCATAAACAGGTATTCTACTATAACGATATTCTTCTTTGGAAAGTTCTTGTAATAGTTCTTCATTACTAATATTAATGTCAACTGCAAAAATGTCTTTTCTATGTTTCATAATTTCAGAAACGGTAATGTCGTTAAATTCAAATACATTGTTGATTAATTCTTTTTCTTCTTCTTGGATGGTTCCTTTTTCTTCTCCTTGGTCTATTAGCATTTTGATTTCTTCTTCTGTTACTGATTCTTCTTCATTTTCTCCTACTCCAAATAATTTTGATACGCTATTGGTTACAATTGTTAAGAGCTTAACAAATGGTGCTGTTACTATTGATATGGTTCGAATGATTCCAATGGTAGCAAATGATATTTTTTCATAATTTTTCATGGCAAATCTTTTTGGTACTAATTCTCCAAATATTAATGTAAAGAATGATAAAATAATTGTTATAATGATAATTGATATATTTTTCCATATACTAAGATTGATGAATGGTATGATTTGATATAAGGCTGGTGCTAATTTTTCTGCAAATGCGTCTGATGCAAATGCACTTGATAGAAATCCTGCTAATGTGATCCCTATTTGTATCGTTGCTAAAAATTTGCTTGGCGATTTTATCATTTTTTCGATTTGCCTAGCTTTTTTATTTCCTTCTTTTGCTTGTTTTTCTATCCTAGCATCATTTAAAGATATAAATGCTATTTCTGATGCTGCAAAAAAAGCATTGAGTGCAATTAATATTATTAGTATTATTAATTGTATCATCATTTATTATCTACTCCTTTGTTTTCTTTTTCTTATTTATTATATCCGTTTTTTATTTTTTTTTCAATAAATTTCAATTTAAGTTTATGTTTTTCTTTTCCATTTTGTGAAAGTACGATGGTTGATTTTTTAAATTTATTAAATTTTGGATATTTTGATATAAAATGAACCCCCTTATTAAACTATTTTCTGTTTAATAAGGGGGTTACTTCATTATGATGCTTTTTCTTTTATTTTGCTTTTTATTTTTTCTAATTCTTCTTGTGAGATTTCTGTAATTTTTAGAATGTCTTGCTCTTTCATGTTACTTTTTATCATTTTAATAATCCATTGTCTTTTTAATTCTTGCTGTACGATTTGAATGCCTTCTTTTTTTCCTTGCTCTATTCCTTCTTTTTTGGCTATTTCAAATCTCTCTTTTCTAGCTTTTTCAAATACTTCTTTTTTGACTATTTCAAATGCCTCTTTTCTAGCTTTTTCAAATACTTCTTTTTTGACTATTTCAAATGCCTCTTTTCTAGCTTTTTCAATTTCTTGTTTTTTAATTCTTTCAATTTCTTCTTCTATTCCTTTTCTCAATAGTTCTTCTAACATATCTTTTCCTCCCTTTTTAATTTGTAATTCTTCTAACAACTTTTGGCTTTCTTTTTCTCCTATCTGCTGATTAAAAATGTAACGAATCATTCTTTTTAAAAAAGTTATATTCTTATGAGTTAATTTTTTTTTCATAATCTTTCTCATGTTCTCTATTATTTCTTGACTTGTTTTGGCTTTTTCTAATAACATTATTTTTGATAAAAACATTTCGTCTTGTAATAATTGAGTTTCAGAGTATTCATGAATATCAACTACATTGTATTCATAAAATCTAACTGGTTCACATCCTGGTATTTTGTGTTGCTTAGATTCAATGTATCTTTCTACATTCCATCTTTTGTTTCCTGTATATATAATAATTGGGTATACCATTGGTAATCTATATGCTTTTTTCTTGAGTAGTCTTTCATCTATTACACTTTTCATAATTTCTAAACTGTACATTAAAATTCTATATGGCATAGAATAATCTATTGTTGATTGATGTTCGATTAAAAAAAATATATCTTCTCCTTTCTTTCTATATATAACATCTGTTTCGGTATATTTAAAATTATTGGTAATAAACTTTCCACTATATTTTTCTATATCTTGTTCTTTTAATGCCTCTTCTTTATTTTCTAATTTCAAAATTCGATTAATAAAGCTAGCTACTTCTTTTTTATCTTCTAATACTTCTCTAAATATTTTATCATGTTTATGGTATACTTTGCTTTTATTATATTCGTATGTTGTACTATCTTCTTTTAATACATTCTTAAAATAGTTAATATTTTCAATATATTCTTTATACTTTAAATATTCTATATAGGTAAATTTTCTGATTGGGTTACACCTCCATTATATAACGTTTTGACTATAATGTCAATATTTATTTATTAATTGATTTGAATTTTCTGAATTTTTTAAATCCTTTACTATTCTTTGTTTAATAAAAGAGAATGATTATTAGTTCACTCTCTTTTTTCCTTACATACCAGTAACTGGTAATTTCTTTATCATGGATGAGCTTACTTCTTTACTTTTTATCATTTTGTTGATTTCTATCTTCGGTTTTTCTTGTTTATTATTATTTACTGTAATAGTATATTGCTCATGTAGGGCTATTTGTAATTCAATTATTTCATCATATCTGTCATATCCTTCTTTTGCTTTTGTTTCTTTTAAATAATATTTTCCAGGAATTAAATGTTTTATTTCAATTTTTCCTTGTTTATCTGTTTTTAAATTAGAATATACCACTTTTCGATTTTCATCTAATAATTCAAATTCTGTATTTTCTAATTTTTCTTTTGTTTTTTCATCTTCTTTTAGAATGATTATTTTGGTTTCATTTTCAGGATATTCGTCACTTTTTTCTCCTACTCCATCTTCATAGGTTGCTGTTGTTAAAGCATAGTCTTGATAACTATTATTAGGTGCCACACCATATAAAACTGGCTTTGTTTCAACTTGCCCTCTGACAGTTAATCGAAATGTTCCCATTTGCGTCATAGCTTTAATTGGTACTAATACTTTGAATTTTTCAGTTGGTGCAAATTGATTTCTTTCTTGATTTTGCATATCTGTTATTTTTATTCCATTTATCTGTTGTGCATTTTCTTTCATTATTGTTATGGTATAATTTTTTACATTTGCATTGGCTGTTACATGAAAAGTTTTTGATATATATTGTTTATCTATTTCATCTTGTTTCCATTCATCTTCGGTTTTATTAATTTGTATGGTACTTGATATTTTTGTTTCATTTGAATTATTAGCATTGTTAATAATTTGATACATCGCTTTCAAAGTTCTTGCTCCTGCTTCTCCAATTCCTTCATAACTACTAGGACTATTTCCATATAAATAGCAATAAATGGCATGTTTTGTAGCTGTAAAAGCCTCTTGTTTATTGGCTACACCTAATTCTTCTATTGATTTGTAAGGATATCCATTGATGATTCTCCTCCATAATCCTACATCATTTACTGCATCTTGTACCGATACACTATAACTTTGTGTTTCTGCTCCTGGTTTATTGGGATCCATACAATAGGCTGGGTAATCTATACCATCATAACTATATTGTACATAACTTACCTTTACTTCTACTCCTTTATATTTTAGCAGAGCTCCACAGTCTCCAATTGTATATAAATTAGCAGAATCGATTGATGTTGCATAAACTGCATTCATAAATGCTAATCCATTTATTATAAAAATTGCAAGTGTTATAAATATTTTTTTCATTTTGTTTTTTTGTTTTTTCATTTTGTTTTTCTTCCTTTCGTTCTTAATTAATTTTTTCGATGGCTTTGACACATCTTCTATAATTTGGCTCATTTTCTACACATGTGATTAATGTAATCACATTATCTTCTGTATTTTCTAAGCATGATACATCTGTATCTTGTATAATTTCGTTTTTTTCTACGATATACTCTTTACTGTTTCCTTGATAATAGTAAAGAATTTTATCACCTTCTTTTAATTTTTTTATTTCTGCAAAATAATTGTTTTCATATCCTCTATTATGGGCTGCTAGACAAATATTTCCTGTCCATTTTTTACTTTCTTCAAAATGTCCTATAAATTGATCCATTATTTCTTTTGTAGTTCCTTCTTTTATAGTGGCTTTTAGGTAAATACTTGGAATTTCAAGATACCAACTTTCTTCTTTGGTACTAGCTTCTAGATCTAAATTAATTTTTTCTATTTTACTTTGATTTTCGGAATTTACTGTAAATCCTGCTTTTAAAACAGCTTTTTGAAATGAGAAATTTAAATGAGAGTTAATTTGGTTTAATATAAAAAATAATATTATAGATATCATTAGACTTAAAATATTGATATACCATGTGCTGTACTTTATCGTACTTATTTTATCACACTCCTTTATATTTGATTTTCATTCTTATTGAAATGATAAGAAATAATTTTTTCGAAAAAATTCTTGAATTAATTTTTTAAGAAGATAATTTATCTATATTTAGGATAATACATTTTTTCCCATTTGTAAAGAATTTTCCATCGCAAAATTCGACATTTTGCATTCTATCCATTAATATTCTAATGTTTTAGCCTACTTATTTTTTTATACATAACATCGCATTTTATAAAATTGTAAAAAAATCATTCAATTTAAAACTTTTGCTAACTTTTTTTGCAAGGGTGGGAACCTATCTTATTATTCTAAAAACGAAAACCGTTCGTTCAAGTAATTTTCATAGAAATTCTAAATTTATTTTATGGCACCCTTCCACGTCAAGCGTGAACTCTTTCCATAAAATGAATTAAGAATTTCTACTTCAATTACTTTCAATTCACAGTTTTCGTTTTTAGAATAATAAGATAGGTTCCCACCCTTGCAAAAAAAGTTAGCAAAAGCTTTAAATTGAATGGTTTTTGCACTTATTAAAATTTGATACATAAAAAGAATTTAAATCTCTAAATCTAATTCTAAGTAAAATTCCACTCCATTATCTTTATTAACAACACCATACATATTGCCATAATTATTCATAATTGCTTTTACAAAAGAAAGCCCTATACCAGTTCCTTCCTGCTTTCTATTCCTAGATTCATCTATCTTATAAAAACGATTCCAAATTCTTGCTATATTTTCCTCAGCAAGATTATCTCCTGTATTAAATACTTTCACTCTTACTTTATTTTTATCAATATCTACTATATTTTCTATTTGAATATATTTCTCTTTATTAACATCTTTAACATGTTTAATCGCATTTGTGATATAATTACTAATTACTTGTTCAATATAAAAATCATCTGCAAAAACATTTATTTCATCTTCTGTTTTAAATTTTATTTCTATTTGTTTTTCTTCTAATATAACCTGTGACTTTCTTACTACTTCCCTTTCCAGTTCTACAATATTAAATTTTTTATCTTGAAATTCTCTTTTTCCATATTCTAACTTCATTAATTCTAATAATTGTTTGACTAACTTATCCATTTTATTCGTTTCATCTAAAATAACTTCTGCATAAAATTTTTTACTTTCTTCATCTGAATTAACATTTTCTAGTAATCCCTCACTGTATCCTTGGATAAGAGCAATTGGTGTTTTTAGTTCATGTGATACATCTGATATAAAACTTTTTCTCATTTCATCAATTTGTGATTTTTCTTCAATATCTTTTTCTAGTTCTATATTGGTATTTCTTAGTTGTTGGATTGTTTTTTCCAATTTATCTGACATAGCATTGATACTTTTTCCCAAATTATTAATTTCATCGTCTGTATCTGTAATCCTATATTTATGGCTAAAATCTAGATTTGACATTTTTCTAGCAATATAATTTAATTCTGCTATTGGATCACCAAATTTTCTAGATACATAAGATACAATAACTGCTGCAATCAAGATTGCAAATCCTGCCATTAAATATAGAAAATTATTCGAAATTTTTACACTTTCTTGTATCGATGTAATGGGTATTCTAATATATAACAAGTAATCATTATCTAATGTAGCAGATAATAAAATATAGGTAATATCATTTTTAGTATCTTTTATTTTTTTTATGGTAAAGTCTTCGTCATTTTCTATCACTTCTCCCAAATTACTATGAAATCTACTTGTCATCTCATTCATTTGTCCTAATGTAGAAAAAAAATCTTTATTAGAAGTGTATACATTAACATTTTGATTATTTCTAATTAAAATATCAAAATTGTTATTAATGGCTATTTTCTCTAATTGTGTTTCTAAATCAATATTTTGAGAAGTAATATAATGATTGTTTACAACTTCATATACGGATTTTAAGTCTTTTGTTTTACTATAGATATAAAATTGACCAAATACAAAATTATTTACTAATATAAGAAATAAAATGATTAGTAAAATAACAAATGATAGTGTTACAAAAAGTCTTACTCTTACTGATTTTAGTGCATTTTTAAGTTTTTCCATCTTTTTTTCCTTTCTATCTATTTTACTTCAAATTTGTATCCTACACCTCGCATTGTTTTTATGTATTTGCCTCTTTTTCCCAATTTGTGTCTAATTTTTTTGATATGACTATCAATGGTTCTAGAGTCTCCATAATAATCATAATTCCATACATTATTTAATATCTTATCTCTTGATAAAGCAATATTTTCATTTTCAATTAAATAGATTAAAAGCTCATATTCTCTTAAACTAAGTTCAATTGCTTTTCCTTCTATTTTTACCGTTCTTCCTTCTTTATCTATTTCAATGCCTGCATAATCTTTTACTTCAGTTGTATCTTTGATAGTTCTTTTTAAAATAGCCTCTACTCTTGCTACTAATATTTTGGGACTAAATGGCTTGGCTATATATTCATCTACTCCTAATTCAAATCCAAATAATTCATCTTGTTCTTCTCCCCTTGCTGTCAACATAATAATAGGAACTCTAGAGTCTTGTCGGATTTGACGAAGAACAGACCATCCATCTAATTTAGGCATCATGACATCTAATAAAATTAATGTGATTTTATTTTTGTTTTCTTCAAATATTTCTAATGCTTTTTCTCCATCTTCTGCCTCTAATATACTATAACCTTTTGCTTTTAAAAAGTCTTTAATTAATTTTCTCATTCTTTGTTCATCATCTACTACTAAAATACAATTATTTGGCATTATTATCCCTCCTATTTTATTATAACATATTATATACTATAACATCTAATTATGTCTAATGTGTGAAAAAATGTTACAGTTCACTGAGAATAAATTAGATGATTCAAAGACTACAATAGCAATAAATTTGGATTTGAATGTGACCTAAAATAGCTTTAGAAATATTTAAAATACAGATGAAAGGGTCCTGTTTTTCGGGTATAGTTCAGCTGTATTTTTAATATTTCTTAGCGTCATGTAGGGTAACCGAAAATTCGGATAAATATTGCTATTGTAGTCTTTTGTAAGTTTAAATAGTACCTAGTGAGCTGTAACGAAAAAATATTTTATGTAATGATGCTATATCTTTTTTAGTTTTTTTTTTTTTTATTTTAAAAAAATATAATTATTTATGATATAAATAATTAAGTTTACAAATAAAGAAAGGAAGGAAAATAAAAATGAAAGTAAAAAATAAACGTGAAAAAGCCATTACACTAATTTCTTTAATCATTACCATTATTGTTTTACTAATTTTAACAGGAATATCAATTCTAACATTAACAGGAGAAAATGGATTGCTTTCAAAATCACTTTTAGCCAAAGAACAAACTATTAAAGCCCACATAAAAGAAGAAATAGAACTAAGTATACTAGAAATTCAAACACAAGAGAGTATAAAAGGAAATACATTAACATTAGATACTTTATCCAATGGACAATTACAGTCAAAGTTAGAGGATATAACAGCCAATTTAGAAAATAACAAAATTATAGGAGAATATAAAGATTATGATTATACTATAGATAGTGATCTAAAAGTAATAATAGGTGAAAAAGCAACAGGAATAAAAGCAATAGCAAATGTTGAAATATTAACAGAAGAATATATGTTCCAAGGAACTGTTGAAATAAAATTGACTGCAAGTATACAATCTGGTTCCATAAAAGAAATAATCGTTCCAGAGGGAGCAACTTTATTAAATAACTTAACTGACACACAAAATAATATAGAAAAAATATATACTGTAACAAAAGGAGGCAATTACATATTTAAAATAGTAACTGATTCTGGGAGAATTACCAATGCTATTGCTATTGTAAAAAATTTTTTAGAAACACCTAAAATTAATATTAGTAATAATACAGGCACATCCATAACTGTAAATGTAGAAAATAATTACCCACAAGAAACAAATATATTATATTCATATTATCTAGATTCCATTCCTAAAGCAATCCATACTGAAGAAAAAAGTTATACCATAACTGGATTAGTAGAAGGTACTGAATATACTGTAAAATTAGCATTAACCTATAATGGAAAAACTTTTGAAATAGAACAAAATATAATAACATCTCAAAAACCTATTAGACCAAGAATAAATGTTTCTTACGATTCAAATAACTCTGTTATAACTCCCTTAAATTATCCACTTTTAACATCAAATGGAGTAATGAATTGTAAAGTAGAACCAAAAATTGGATGTAGCATGGAAATTATTATACAAAATTCTGAAAATACAGATGTTACTAACTATTATAGTTTAGATGGTGGTACTACTTGGAATAAATATATTTCACCTTTTCAAACAACCTATCTAGAAGAAGGAAAGATACTAGCCAAAAGTATAGATTCTGTCGGACTCGAATCAAAAATAACAGCTTTAAAAAACTATCTATTTGATAGTAATCAAGATTGTTTAAATGAAAAATCTTTAAACAAAAAAGCATATGATCAAGATATCTCTTCATACTGTGATACAGGAAAGAATTTAAAATTAATGATAGATGATTCAATAAAAGATGATTCTTCTGTTAGTTTTATATTATTTCAACACGATAACTATCGAGCTATTAATATGTATGACAAAAATAATAATTTAGTGAATCACTCCCCTAATTTTTATATAACTTCACCTACTTATCATAATATACTAGAATTTGTTTATACTATTCCATCAGAAGTAACACTTATTGAATTTGGTTTTTCGGATGTAGATGTTTATGAGGTTCGATTATCGAATAAAACTCCTTATAATTCTTACCATGGTTCAGAAGAAATCTATATATGGAATGGGAAATAATAAAGCTTTAATCAAAAAAGAAATCTGAATATATTAAATATTGATTTCTTTTTTGATTAAAGCTATTTATTATTTTTCACATGAACGGTTTTTGTATCATAAGCTAATTCTATATTTTCTTCTTTTAATATTTTCATAATTTTATAATTAATATCTTCCCTTTCTGCTATATAACTATTATAATCGATAGAATCTGTATAACTACAAATTAATATATTTAATCCATTATCTGAAATGGTATCAAACTTGACAATAATAGAATCGTCATAAATAGCATCTCTTGCTTGTAGCATATCTTGTACTCTTAGTTGAAACCTCTGTAATTTTTCCAATGGTGTATCTAATTCAATACATAAATTCATACGATATCTTCTTTTTTCCATTTTACTCCAATTTATAATAGAGGCATTTGAAAGAATAGCATTTGGTATATTAACAACTGAATTTTCAAAAGTCCTTACTCGTGTACTTCTAAAAGTTATATCTTCTACTGTTCCTTCAAAATTTTCAATTTCTATCCAATCTCCTACAATAAAAGGCTTATCCAAGAAAACAACTACTCCTGCAAATAGATTTTTAGCTGTATCTTGTGCTGCTAATGTGAAGATAACACCACCAATTCCTAAACCTGCGACCAAACCATTTAAATTCACTCCCAACGTTGTTATCACAATAAATGCTGCTACTATATAAATCATCATTCTAATAATTTTTAGGGCAAAATCAAACATAGAATCTTCGACTTTTTGCCCTGTCTTTTCTCTTAATTTATTATAAAAAGATGATTTAGGTGTAAAACTTGTTGCTAATGCTTTTGCAAATGCAATTGTGCTAATAATAATAAAGGCTTGATAAGCGATTGCCATGATGTCATCTGTTAAATGAAATGGCTCTTTCAAAAATACAATTGCTAAGTAAAATCCTAATATGATAAAAAATATTTTTAGTGGACTATAAAAGGCACTTTCTTTTATACTTTTTGCTTTTTTTTCTTTTATCTTAAACATTCTAATAATGATATATGATATTGTTCCACTAAAAATTCTTAAAAACAAAATAATTCCTATTGCTATTAATAAATCGACTACTTGTAGTGTTGTTGTATTTTCAAAAAAACTTATAATTTGATTCATTTTTTCTCCTTATAAAAGTGTTATTCTATTCTAAATTTTATCCCATGTAATCTCTAAGTTTTTTGCTTCTACTAGGATGTCTTAATTTTCTTAATGCTTTTGCTTCAATTTGTCTAATTCTTTCACGTGTTACTTCAAATTCACGACCAACTTCTTCTAATGTTCTAGCTTTTCCATCTTCTAAACCAAATCTTAATTTTAGGACTTTTGCTTCTCTAGGTGTTAATGTATTCATTACATCTTCTAATTGCTCTTTTAATAAAGTATAGGCTGCTGAATCATGTGGAGCAGGGCTATCATCATCTTGTATGAAATCTCCTAAATGGCTGTCATCTTCTTCTCCAATTGGCGTTTCTAAAGATACTGGATCTTGTGCTATTTTTTGAATTTCCATTACTTTTTCAACTGGGATTTCCATTTCTACTGCAATTTCTTCTGGAGTTGGTTCTCTCCCCATTTGTTGTAATAAATGTCTTGAGGTTCGTATTAATTTATTAATGGTTTCTACCATGTGTACAGGAATTCTGATTGTTCTTGCTTGATCGGCAATTGCTCTTGTGATAGCTTGTCTAATCCACCAAGTGGCATAAGTACTAAATTTAAATCCTTTTGTGTAGTCAAATTTTTCTACTGCTTTAATAAGACCCATATTCCCTTCTTGAATTAAGTCTAAAAATAACATTCCTCTACCAACATATTTTTTAGCAATACTAACTACTAACCTTAGGTTAGATTCTGCTAATTGTTGCTTAGCATCTTCGTCTCCTTGTAAAATCTTTTTGGCTAATTCTAATTCTTGGTCAAAAGTTAATAATTGTATTCTTCCAATTTCTCTTAAATACATTCTAACTGGATCGTCAACATTAATTCCTTCATAACTAGTATCTGTTATTTGATCTAATTTTAATTCTTCTACTTCTTTTAAATCTTCAATATCTGGTTCTTCTTCTAAATCATCTGCTAATAAATCTACTCCTAATTCTTCAAAAGCATCAAAAACTTGGTCAATTTGTTCTGGGTTTACATCATCTAATTCAGTGGCTAAATCCCCATATGTTATTTGACCTTTTTCTTTTGCCTTTTTTAAGATACTATTTACTTTGTCTTCTTTTATTTTATTGTCTGTTTGCTCAGTTTCTATTTTTCCTGTCTGCTTTTCTTTTGTTTTTTTATTTACTACTTTTTTGTCTTCTATTTTCTTTTTGGCTACTTTTCTTGCTTCTTCAATTTTTTCTGTCTTTTCTTTTGTTTGACTTCCATTAATTTTAGTAGCTTTTCCTTTTTTAGACTCTTTTTTCTCTACATCTTCTTTTATCGTTGTTTTTTTCTTAGTTTTTGCTTCTTTTTTTAAATCTTTTATTTTTTCTTCTTTTTCTAAATCCTGTTTTTTCTTTGCCATTTTTACCCCTTCCCCCTTTTTAGCAATTTGCTTGCCTTGAAGTTTATATGAATTATTTCATTTTTGCCAATCTAATAATAATTTCACTTAATTCTTTTTCCCATTCTTTTTTTTGCTCATCTGCTTGATTTGCTTCTAATAATTGTAAAATTTCAAATTTACGACTATTTAACTTGTCCTTTTCATAACTTTGCATAATATCATCAATTGCTTTTTCAACATTCTCAATTTCATAGTCATCTGCCATAATTTCTGTAATATGACTTTGTTCTTCTTCTCCTAACATGTCAATTATGCTATTTATATTACTATTTCCTTTTTGAAATTCTTCATACAATTTTTTAGCAATTTGTTGATTAATTCTATCTTTAAAATTTTCTACTTGAATGTTTTGTTTAATAATTTGAAAAATATTAATATCTCCTGTTAATAAAATAGATATTACTGTATTTTCTCTTTTTTTTATGGCTTGTGGAATTTCGTTTTCTTCTATTTTTTTGTGGCTTATTAGTGGTTTTGCTTTTTCTAAAATCTTTTCACTTTTTCCCCTTGAATAAGCTAATTTATTGACTTCTGCATAAATTGCTTCTTTGGATATATCATATTCTTTTGCAATTTTTTCAATATATACTTCTCTTTCTATTGTATTGGTTACTTTGGCGATTAATTTCGCTATTTCGTTTAAAAACTTAATTTTGTCATTGACATTTTCTAAGTTTAAATTTTGTTTTAATACTTTTACTTTGAATTCAATAACTGAAATTGCTTTTTCTACTAAGTTATGGAATCTAGCATTTCCATATTTTATAATATATTCGTCTGGGTCTTTGGCTCCCTCCATTTGCAAAATTCTAATATCACATCCCATATCTTGTAAAATATCGATGGCTCTTATTTTTGCTGTAAGTCCTGCTTCATCTGAATCAAAGCTTAATATTATTTTTTCTGAATTTTTTCTTAATAGCCAACCTTGTTGCCCAGTTAATGCTGTACCTAATGGTGCTACTACATTTGTAATTCCTCTTTGATGAAGTGATATAACATCCATATATCCTTCAACAATTAAAATTTGCTTGATGTCTCCTCTTTTGGCAACATTTAAGCCAAATAAATTTCTTCCTTTACTATAAACTGCATTTTCAGGTGAATTAATATATTTGGGTTTGGAATCATCTAAGACTCTTCCTCCAAATGCAATCACTCTTCCTCTGCTGTCGCAAATTGGAAACATTAGTCTGTTTCTATATCGATCTATGTATTGACCTCTATCGTTTCGATTGACTAATCCTGATTCTAAAATTTCTGTTTCTTCAAATCCTTGTTTTTTTAATTCTTGATATAGTTCGTCAAATTTTCCTGAAAATCCAATTTGAAAAGATTCTAAAGTTTCTTTTGTTAATTTTCTTTTTTTTATATATTCTTGTGCTACTTTTGCTTCTGGCTTATATAAATTTTGATGATAGTAATTGGCTGCATATTCATTTACTTTATAAACTTTTGATTTTAACAATTCCTTCCCTGCATCTGCATTATTTTCTAAGGTTGGTAACTGTATATTTGACCTTTCTGCCAAAGTTTGTACTGCTTCGATAAAATTAATGCCTTCTATTTTTGTTAAAAATGTAAATACATTGCCTCCTACTCCACAACCAAAACAATGAAATATTTGTTTATCTGGTGATACCGAAAAGGATGGTGATTTTTCACTATGAAATGGACATAGTCCAAAAAAGTTTCTACCGCTTCTTTTTAAATGCACATATTGTGATATGATATCTACTATATCATTTGCTTGTCTTACTTCATCTATGATTTCATCACTATAACGTTGCATTTTTCCCTCACTTTCTTTCAAAATATTCCAAATAAATATACATAGTTATATTATTCGACGCATTTTACATAAATCCTGCCCAAATTTTAAAAAAAAATGGAAATTTTTAGAATACAATCAAACACCATTAAAAATGTTACTGTTCACTTAGAACTATTTTTTATTTAGGTGGGATAATTAAATCAATATTTTTCAGTTTTTTTAGTTACCCTACATAACGCTAAGAAATACTAAAAATACAGCAGAACTATACCCGAAAACAGGACCCTTTCTTGCTGTATTTTAAGTATTTCTAAAGCTATT